>JAOUIC010000163.1 GCA_029884275.1 Gemmatimonadota bacterium
AATAGCCTCCGCTGGTCCCCTCGCCGAGCTTGCCCCGCGGGTGCATTTGTGAAAGATTTCACAATGACCATGCGCAAGATCGCCGAATCAACGGTGCGACGCCTGTCGCTCTATCTCCGCTGCCTCGAGGGCTTTGAGGCGCAGGGGCTGGAGACCGTCAGTTCCGACGTGCTGGCCGCCCGGGGCGGAACCACCTCTGCCCAGGTCAGGAAGGACCTCTCCTTCTTCGGCTCCTTCGGCAAGCGCGGTCTGGGCTACTCGGTGCGCGAACTTTCCAGCGCGCTCCGCGGGATTCTCGGCCTGGGCCGGCGCTATCGCGTCGCCGTCATCGGCGCCGGCAAGATCGGAAGCGCGCTGGTGCAGTACCCCGGCTTCCGCCAGCGGGGCTTCGACATCGTCGCGATCTTCGACGCCGACACCCGCAAGGTCGGGGAGGCGTGGGACGGCCTGCGCGTGAGGCACGTCCGGGAGCTCGATCAGGCGCTCCGCGACCAGCCGGCCGACATCGTCGCCATCGTGACGCCGGGCGAGGTGGCCCAAGGCATGGTGGATCGCTGCGTGGCGCTCGGGGTGAAGGCGATTCTCAATTTCGCGCCGGTCCAGCTGCAGGTCCCCGACGATGTGGCGGTCAAGCACGTCAACCTCGCCCTGGAGTTCGAAACCCTCACCTTCGCGCTGAACAATCGCTGAGGACGGTTCCGCCGGCAGCGGGTTTCCTCCGATCGCCCGCCCGCGGTAGTTTCCAGAAGCGATCGAACGTCCCGCGCGCGGAGCAGCCCTCTGACCGGTCTCGCCTTTCATCCTGAACGTACCCTCGTGGACCTCGCCCTCCAGCGGATGGAGGGCGGCCCGCTCGACGCCGGCACGCTCGCCCGGGAGGTGCTCGGCCTGAGCAACGCCCCGCGTGCCGTGGCCGAGCGGCTGGCGGTCGCGCTGCTGGCCTCCGACCCGCGGGTGCGCCAGCACGAAGACGGCCGCTGGGGGCTCGTCGCCGAGGCGCTCGGCTCGCCGCTGGTCGAGGAATGCGCCTTTGCGGTGGTCGACGTCGAGACGACCGGTATGCGCGCCACCGGCCCGGATCGGGTGACCGACGTCGCCGTGGTGGTGGTGCAGGGCGCCCGCCGGGAGGTCGTCTTCGAGTCGCTGGTCAACCCCGGCGTACCCATCCCGCCGAGGATCGCCAGCCTCACCGGGATCACCGACGCCATGGTGCGGCAGGCGCCCCCATTCGAGGCCGTCGCGGACCAGGTGCTCGCGGCGCTGGCCGGCCGGGTGTTCGTGGCCCACAACGCCCGGTTCGACTGGGGGTTCCTGGCCGCGGAGATCGGAAGGGCCCGTGCCCTCGGGCTGTCGGGTCCGAGGATCTGCACGGTCCGGCTGGCCCGGCGGCTCCTGCCGCAGCTCGAATCGCGGAGTCTCGACAGCCTGAGCCTGTACTTCGGCCTGGAGAACAGCGCCCGCCACCGCGCCGCGGGAGACGCGCTGGCGACCGCGGATCTGCTGACCCGCCTCCTGCTGCTCGCCCGGGAGCGGGGCGCCCGGACCCTCGCGGACCTCGAGGCCATGACCCGGCGGTCGGTCCGGACCGCCGATGCCGATGCCGGCGCCGAGCCGGGGTGAGGACCGTCGCGTGACCATCGCCCGACCATTCCAGCTCGGCGCATTCCGGTGTCACCTGCTCGAGGGTGGACTCCAGCGTCTCGACGGGGGCGCGATGTTCGGCGTCGTGCCCCGCACCCTCTGGTCGCGCCGCGTCCCGCCCGACGAGCGGAACCGGATTCCGCTGGCGATGCGCTGCCTGCTGGTCGAGCATCCGGACGGCCTGGTGCTGATCGACACCGCGCTCGGCAACAAGGAGGACGCCAAATTTCACGACATCTACGGGGTGGAGAACGCGGGGCTCGAGGGAGCCACGGCGCTCGAGGATGCGCTGGCCGCGGCGGGCTACCTGCCGCGCGACGTCCGCTGGGTGATCAACACCCACCTCCACTTTGACCACGCCGGCGGCAACACCACGCTCGATCCCGAACTCGAGGGCGACCCTCGCCGCCATGTGCGGCCGGCCTTCCCCAACGCCACCTACATGGTCCAGCGGAACGAGCTCGAATTTGCCCGCCACACCAACGAGCGCACCCGGGCGAGTTACCTGCCGCACAACTTCGAGCCCGTCGCCGCTGCGGATCGCTGGAAGCTCCTCGAAGGGAACGGCGAGGTGCTCCCCGGCATCTCGGTCAGGCTGACGCCCGGCCACGTACCGTGGCATCAGTCGGTGGTGCTCACCAGCCAGGGGGAGACTGCGGTCTTCCTCGGCGATGTCATCCCGACCTCCGCCCATCTGCCGCTTGCCTGGATCATGGGATACGACCTCGAGCCGCTCAGGACCCTCGAGGCGAAGCGGTCGCTGCTCGGAGAAGCCGTGGCGGGCAACTGGTGGCTGGTGTTCGAGCACGATCCGAAGGTGGCCGCCGGCCGCGCCGTGGCCGAGGCGAAAGGAATCGGACTTGCCGATGTGCTCGGCGACGGATGATCGGCGGCGGAGGGTACGCCGGGGGCCAGCCAGTGCGCCCGGACTCCTCCTGCCGCTGGCGGCCCTCGTTCAACTCTCCCTTGCCTCGCCGGCCGGCCTGGCGGCCCAGACCGTCACGGTTCGCGGGTGGCTCACTGCGATCTTCACCGAGCAGGAGCCGCCGGCGTCACCGCTCCGCTTCTTGCTGAACGATGATCGGGGCGGTCGCTTCGAGGTCCTCCTGGACGAATCGGTCGCGAGGGGTATCGGAAGCGCCGCGCTGCATCGCGGCTTCCGCGCGGAAGTCGAGCTCGAGGCACGGCCCGCCAGATTGCGCGCCTTCCCTGGACAGGCGACGCCGAGTCATCGGGCCATCCGCGTGACCCGACTCTCCCCACCCGCCGCCGTGGCGCCGGGGCTCGCGGTGACCGCCTATCCCTACGTCACCATTCTCTGCCGCTTCGCCGACATCGGGTCCGAGCCGTTCCAGCCGGCTCAAGTCAACTCCAGGATGGGCGGCAGCTACCCCGGCGCCGATCACTTCTTCGGGGAACTCAGCGAGGGACAGGCGTCGCTGGCGGGCAGCATCACGCTGGGCTGGTACGTGCTCCCGAAGCCGCGCAGCGGCTACGTCTCGGGGACCACCCTGGATTTCGGGGCGATCACCGCCGATTGCACCGCCGCCGCGGATGCCGACGTCTACTTCCCGCAGTACCATGGGGTGATCCTGCAGTTCAACGCGGGGCTGAGCGTCCGCTCGACCGCGCCATTCGACACGCTTTCGTTCGGTGGGAGCTCCGCCCTGTTGCTCGACGGGGCCGCCCGCGCCTATCCAATGGTGTGGATGTCGCGGGAGCACGTCTTCAACTACGTCGTGCTGCACCATGAGCTGGGACACTCGCTGGGATGGCCGCACAGCTCGGGGCCGTACAGCCAGACGTACGATTCCCGCTGGGACATCATGAGTCGCGGGTACATCTACCAGGACCCGGTGTATGGCTACCTCGGTCCGCACACGGTCGCCTACCACAAGGACCTCACCGGCTGGCTGCCGCCGGCGCGCGTCTGGCGGTCTGGTTCGGGCGGTCCTGCGTCGTTCCTTCTGCTCCGGAGCGCGTTGCCGCCGGCCGGCCCGGGCTACCAGGCGGCGGTGCTGCCGATCACCGGGACGGCGAAGTTCCTCACCGTCGAGACGCGCCTGATCGGCGGTTACGATCGCGGGCTTCCCGCCGAGGGCGTCCTGATCCACGAGGTGGATCCGGCCCGATGGGACCGAACTGCGCAGGTCGTGGACCCCGACGGCAACGGCGACCCGAACGACGCCGCCGCCGTCTGGGTGCCGGGAGAGCGCTTCGTCGATCCGGCGAGTGGCTATGTCATCCAGGTCGATTCGGCGGCCCCGGAGGGGTTCTGGGTGACCATGAGCGACCGGAGTCACGCGCTGGCGGCCAGCGTCCGGGTGGATTCCGCGCTGGTGGGCGACACCGCCATCAAGCCCGACTCGGTGGGGCTCATGGTCTTCGGCACGGATTCGCTCACGGCATCGTGGACTGTCGCGCACAGTCCTGGGGCGCACTGGGTCCGGTTGGTCACCACCGCCGGTCAGGGGAGCGGACTCATCCGCTGGGAGCGGGACCCGGGAGGTCTGCCGGTGGGGGTCTACGTCGATACCCTGACTGTAATCCTTCCCGGATCGGCCACCGGGACACCGCACCTGGTGGATTCCTTCCACGTGCTGCCGCCGCTCAGCCTGGCGGTCACTCCGGCAAGCCGGCACGACTCGGTGCCGCAGGGTCAGGCCGCGCCGGCCAGCGTCTCGGCCCTGGTGACCTTCGCTGGCTATGGAGGGGATGTGGCGCCATGGAGCGCCTCACATGGCGCGGCATCGTGGATCACCGTCGTCACACCGGATGGCAATGGCGGCGGCCCCCTCACATGGAGCCGAGACGCGAGTGGGCTGCCGCCCGGTCTGTACGTGGACACCCTTCGCGTGACCGCGCCGGGAGCCAGCGGCAGCCCAGCCGAGCTCATCGACTCGCTCGTGGTGTACCAGCCGGTCATCGCGGTCGCCTGCGCGACGAGCGTGCTGCTTTCCGGCGGCGGCTGCCTTGGCGCGGTGGGTGAGAGCTACCTCGACCAGACCGGCAACCAGGACGGGAGCTACGATCTGGGCGATCTGCTGGCCTATCTCGACCGGAAGGGTCTGCCCCTTCCATCCTCGATGGATCTCCGCGGCCTCGCCACCGGAGGTGTGGCGCGACGACCGGGCGGGGCGCCGAGGGCCCATCCATGAGCATCCGAGCGCGACGTCTGGCCGCCTCCATTCTCCTTGCGGGCATGGCCTGTGGCGATGGCGGGAGCGGGCCTTCCCCGGGGGGGGCCGGGTCGGTAGACCTGGTGCTCACCACCCCCTATACCGACGATGGCGGCCTTCTCATCGCGGTCACCGGGGCCGGCGTTACGGGGGTGAGCAGTTCGGGGTACGAGATCTCCTTCACCTCGCCCACCGACACCGGGGTGACCCTGCTGATCCGGGGTGACCTCAAGGCCGGTGCGGTCGCCCGGCTTACCGTTCCTGATAAGGGACGGCTCGGCCGGTATCGGGCGACCGTGCTGCAGGCCGCGGCCCGG
>JAOUIC010000164.1 GCA_029884275.1 Gemmatimonadota bacterium
CTGTTCCAGGGTTATCACCGTCGCCGCACTGGCCGCGTCGGTCTTGAGTGGCTCCGCTGGCGGCGCTGCGGCGGCCTCGAGCTCGGCGGAGGCGACACGGCCGCTCTTCTCGAGTTTCGGCGCGGACACCCCCGCAAGGGGGGGCAGCAGGTGATCGCGTTCCTGCACTGCCGCGGCCCCCGGCGGGGCGTCCGCCGCCGGTCGCCTCTCGCTCATGTCGGTGACTTGCTGCCTGGCCTCCGCTCGGGCTGTGGCGGAGACCGCCGGCTGAGCCGGAAGGCGCGCGTCCTGGTGGAGTGATGCGGCGCTCTCGGCCGCGAGGGTGGCGCCACCCTCAGCTGCCGCTCCCTGCTGGTTCAGGAGCGCCGGCGAATCCGTCACTCCCCCTGGCGATCCGGGTCCGGGGACGCGGGCATAGTAGCCGATTCCCACGGCCAGCATGACCGAAGCCGCCCATCCCAGGGCACGCCACGGAATCCGCCAGGGCACGGAACCGCGGGCTGGCGCGGGCGGAGAGCGAAGGGGCCGGAGCGGGCGCGGCAATCCGACCGCGGCGATCAGGCGGTCGGACTCGCCGGCGGACGCCAGCGCCTCCGCGTGACGGGCCCGGCACTCGGCGCAGGCGGCGAGGTGCGCGGCCGCGGCGGCCCGGGCGGCCGCGTCAAGCTCGCCGTCGATCAGCTCTGCGATGATCCCGTCATCAAGATGCGACATGGCGGTCCTTCTCCTGCTCACGGTACCCTTCGACCAGCCGTTGGCGCGCCCGGGTGAGGGTGGTGCCGACCGCGCCCCTGGCCAGGCCGGTCGCCGCCGCGATCTCGTCGTAGTCGAACCCCTCGGCCTTGAGCAGCAGCACCTCGCGGTCGAGGTCGCGCAGCCCGTCCAGCGCCGCGCGAACCGCCCTGGTGTCGGCGCTCCGCTGGTAGCGCTCGTCCGTCGCCGCGCCGGCCTGCGGCATCTCGGCCCGGAGGAGCTCCAGGCGACGGCCCTGCCGCACCGCGCGGCGCCCCTCGTCGCGCACCAGGTTCAGCGCCACCGCGAACAACCAGGGACGCGGATTGTCAGGCGGCGCCACAAGCGCCCGGGCGAACACCTCCTGCGCCAGGTCTTCGGCACGGTCCTGGTCGCCGGTCCGGCGATACAGCATCCGAACCAGCGGCTCGTAATACAGCGCGAAGAGCTGCTCGAGAGGTGTGCCGGGCATGGCCCTCAGCCACAGAGCGCGAGCCGCTCGAGCACGGGTGCGCTGAAGCCGCCGGCGAGCCGCTGGCCGTTCTCGAATGTGATGTCATAGCTGCCCTCCAGCGGATCCTCGGCGCTCCGAGCCCCGAAGGCGATCCATCCGCTCCGGGCATTGACGCACGCTCCACCGGCCGGGCACAACGAGGGCAGTCCGTCCTGCTCGTGACCCGCTCCTACGTCCCAACGCTGGCCCGCGACCTCATTGATGCCGTGATACACGGCGAGCCGCAGGTAGGGCCTGGGGAGCTGGTCGGAGTAGGGGACCTCCGTCAGGTACACTGTGGTGGCCGCACCGTCCCACGGGGCACATTCACCGATTGCCACCGCGTGGTCCCACTCTCCGGCGGCCGGGGACGAGCTCTCGCCCCCGGTTGCGCACGCGGTCAGCGTGCCGCAGAGAATCATCCATCGCATCAGGCTGCTCCACGAAAGGCGTTGACGATCCGCTTCACTTCACCGTCGTTCAGCCGGTCACGGCCGCCGGCTGCGATCCGGATACTGATCTCCCTGCCCGCCACCAGCACCTGCTCGCCCACGGTCAGGCCAGGGCCGAGCTCCGGCAGGGCCCGTGTCAGGGCGAAGTAGGCCTCGCTGAAGGGTGCCACGGTGACGACCTGGACGCTATCGCGGTGGGCGATGTCCGTCCATACGCCATCGGTCAGACGGAACAGGCGACCATTGACCCGCTTCACCATGCCGGCTCCCGCACCGGCCTGCTCCAGCTTGTCCTCGCTCACGGCGTCGGCTTCGGCCATGGTGCTGGCCTTGGCCAGCGTGGCGCTCTCCTGGGCTCGGTCGAAGGCTGCGCGGCCGGTCTGGGCCACCGGCGCCGCGGCCGGCGGGCCCTGATTGCGGAGCGCCTCATCCCGGCGCACCCCGCCGGCACCGACCTGTCCCATCGCGACCTGCTCCGGTTCCTGCACCAGGTAGGAGGTGTACTCCGTGAGGATGCCGTGGCGGAGCCCGAGGTCGCGGATCTCACGGATGAGGACGTCGCTCGGACCCTCGAGGCGCACCTGGCGGGTCAGCTCGCCGATCCGGCGGGAGGCCCAGAGGCGCGGCACGAATGTGTTGCCGGGTTCGCTGGCCGGAAAGACGGCGCTGGCGGTGAATCGCTCCCGCCGCCCGTTCCGCTCCCCTTCGATCACGACCGGGCCGCGGCCGGCGCCGCTGTACCGCCCGAAGACGACCAGCTCCTCGCCGAAGAAGAGGTCAGGCAGCTGGGCGGGCGAGAGGTCGTGCAGCCGGACGGGGCTGTCGGCGATCCGCAGGTTGACCATCGCCGGTCGGCGCAACTTGCCCATCAGCAGGCCGACCGCGACTTCCACGCTGGCGCCGGGCGCGACGTACTCGGCGGCGCCGCGCCCTTCCCTGGCCAGCCGGTCGAGCAGGTAGGTGTTCACGTCGTGCCCGACGCCGACGGTGAAAATGCGGGCCCGCCCGATGCGGCTGGCGGCGGCCGCCGCGATCCGGTCGGGCTGCTGCTCGCCCACCGACGGGATGCCGTCGGTGAGGAAGATGACCAGCGCCAGCCGCTCCTCGGCGACCACGCTCCCGAGCGCAGTCTCGAGGGCGCCGCTGATGTTGGTGCCGCCTTCGGCGACCAGGCCGTCGATGAACTGCCGGGCCGCGGCGAGATTGGGGCCGGTCGCCACGGTGAAGCCGGAGCGGAACTCGCGGACACCGGAGCTGAAAGCGATGATGCGGAGCCGGTCCGGGGCCCGCAGCGTGCCGATGGCCTGGTGGAGGGCCGCCCGGGCCTGGTCCATCTTCGTCCCGGACATCGAACCTGAGACGTCAACCACGAGCGTCAGGTCCCGCGGCACAACCGAGCCCTCCTCTGCCGCGGGCGGCGAGAGCAGCAGCATGACGTAGCCGTCCTCGTTCGAGACGGCGTGGGTGAGGACGCTGGTCCCGACCAATCCCCGGCGGAGTGGCAGGAACAGTTCGATGTCCCCTCCGGCCCGGGTATCGATCGCGATGTCGCCACCGCGTCCGACGGTGCGGATGGGGTGGGTTGGCGAGTAGGGTACCCCGAACTCGCCTCCGTCCGGCAGTGTCAGGCGCCATTCCCCCGATTCGCCACCCCGGGCGCCCAGCGCGTACCGGAGCCGCAGGGCATCGCCGGCCCGGTCGAGCAGGAGGGTGTACCTCAGGACGACCTTTCGAGTCTCGCCCGGCTGAATGGGGAACACCTGGGCCCGCACCAGGCCGTGGCCGGCGAGTGTCAGCAGGGCAGGGTCCTTCTTCCGGCGCACGATCTCTTCGTAGATGCCGCGGGCCTGTTCGGCGTTCATCATCTCGCCTCGCAGTTCCTGCTCCCCCATCCAGAGGGAGAAGTTCTGAAACACCGCCTCACCCGGCAGGGGATAGAGGTAGTGCCCTTCCGCCAGGCCACCGCCGCTGTTCCGGAACAGCTCTTCGACTTCGACCCGGGCGACACGACCTTCGATGGTGGTGCGGACGCTGGAGCTGGTGCGGACGACGGCCGGGTTCTGGTTGCCCGGCATCCTGGCATGCTCGATTTCGATCCACCCCTGGGCTCTGAGCGGAGTGATCGAGGCGATGAGCGCGAAGGCGCTCAGCATCATGGTGCGCATCTGGGTTCTCTCTGGCTTGGAGACGGCCGGGGGATGCGCCTGGGGGAGGTTCTTGCACGGCGAGCCGCGAGCCGCCCAGACATGTGACTTGCATCACGCCCGGGCCCTGGCCCCACAGCCATCAAGGGGTCCCGCCTCCTGCACCGTGCCTCTGCTCCTATATTGCCCTCCGTGCCCACCACCGTCCGCCGCACCTACCTCGAGGTGACCCGGGCGCCCGAGCCCGGACCGGCCCCTGCGCCGGGTCCGGGCATCCGGCTCGAACCGGTCGCCCACTGTCCGTGGCACTTCTACCGCTACCTCTATGTCGAAGTCGGCCGCCCTTGGCACTGGATCGACCGGCTGCCATGGAGCGAGGCTCAGTTCCGTGAATGGCTGGCGGGACCAAGCACGATCTGGCTGCTGACGGTGGATGGCGCGCCAGGCGGATTCTTCGAGCTCAGGCGGCATGACGACAGCTCAGTCGAGATCGCGTATTTCGGGCTGATGCCGGAGCAGGTGGGGCGGGGGCTCGGCAACTTCCTGATGTCGCGGGCCATCGAGGAGGCGTGGGCGCTCCGGCCGGCCCGGGTGTGGCTGCATACCTGCACGCTCGACCACCCGGCGGCGCTACCCAATTACCTCAAGCAGGGCTTCCGGTCGGTGCGCGAAGAGGAATACCAGGTGACGCTTCCGTGAAGCCGCGACACCTCCTGACGGTGCGGGCGCAGCGTCGGCTAGTCCAGGTGCGCCGAAGGGCAGAGGTCGGCGAGAACGCAGACCCCGCATCTGGGCCGCCGGGCGATGCAGACGGCCCGGCCGTGCAGGATCAGCAGGTGTGACACGATCGTCCAGTCGTCCCGCGGCACCAGTTTCATCAGGTCCTTCTCGATCTTCACCGGATCGGTGTGCCGAGTCAGGCGCAGCAGCCGGCTGAGCCGGGTGACGTGGGTGTCCACGGTCACCCCCTCGTTCATGCCAAACGCGTTCCCCAGCACCACATTCGCCGTCTTGCGGCCGACGCCGGGCAGCGCCCTGAGCGCATCCATGGTCCGGGGGATCTCGCCTCCATGCTCCGCGACCACCGCCTGGGCCATCGCGATCAGGTTCTTCGCCTTGTTGCGGAAGAACCCGGTGGACTGGACCAGGCGCTCGACATCCGTCTGCCGCGCGCGGGCCAGCCGGGCCGCGTCGGGGTACTTCGCGAACAGCGCGGGGGTGACCAGGTTGACCCTGACGTCGGTGCACTGCGCGCTGAGAATGGTGGCAACGAGAAGCTGATACGGGTTCTGGTGGGTCAGGGCGCAGG
>JAOUIC010000165.1 GCA_029884275.1 Gemmatimonadota bacterium
TCCCATGATCGGGAGCCTCGGGTGTCCCTACACCTGCAGCTTCTGCATCGACTCGACCGTGGAATACCAGCCGCTGGGCTTCGCCCAGCTGAGCGCCGATCTCGCTTTCCTGCTCACCAAGGTGCGCAACCCGATCGTCGGATGGCACGACCCGAACTTCGGTGTCCGGTTCGACGACTACATGGACGCTATCGAGTCGACGGTGCCGCGGGGGCGGATGCGGCACATCGCGGAGAACAGCCTGTCGCTCCTGTCGGAGCCCCATCTCAAGCGGCTCCAGCTCAACGGGTTCCAGGCCCTGCTGCCGGGCATCGAGTCGTGGCACGACATGGGCAACAAGTCGAAGACCCGCCGCACTGGCATGGACAAGGTGAAGCAGGTCTCCGAGCACGTGAACCTGATCCTGCGGTACGTGCCCTACGTGCAGACCAACTTCGTGCTGGGGCTCGACACCGACGAGGGCCCCGAGCCGTTCGAGCTGACCAAGCGCTTTCTCGACCTCACTCCGGGGGCGTTCCCCGCCTACTCGCTGCTGTCGGCGTTCGGCCGGGCGGCGCCGGTGAACCTCGAGTACCAGCGGAACGGACGGGTGCTTCCGTTCCCGTTCGGCCTGCTGAACAACAACCACGCCATGAACGTCCGTCCGCTGAACTACTCCTGGCCGGAGTTCTACGACCGCCTGGTGGACCTCAGCCGCTATTCCTTCTCCTGGCGCGCCATCCGCCGGCGACTGGCCGCCACGTCGGGGATGATCCCGCGCTGGATGAACGTGGTCCGTGCCATGTCGTCGGAAGGCTGGGGCCGGATCGAGTACCACTCCACCATCCGCCGGCTGCTCGACGAGGACCGGAGCGTGCGCGGCTTCATGGAAGGGGAGACCCGGGACCTCCCCGAGTTCTACTCCCGGCGCATCGCCCACGATCTCGGCGCGTTCGGCCAGCACCTGCCACCCGGCGCCATGGAACACGACCCGAACGCGTATCTCAGGAGCTCGGGAGAGTCGGTCGGCATCACCCTCATGACGGCCGGCCGTCGCCCTCCGCGCGCGGCGGTGCCCGGCCCTGTCGCCGCCGGGCTGCCGCAGGCCCTCGAGGCGTAGTGATCCCTGCCCGCGAGCCTGTGTTCCGGCCTGCCGGGGGCTGAGGATCGGGTCCACTGAGGCATCCTCCACACTGTTGCCGGTCTCCCTGCCCCCGGTAATTTCCCCCGGGGGCGGCGGCTCAGGCCTCGGCGGTCCGGCGAGGCCTGCTCGCTGACACAAAATCGCCCGGTCGCCGTATGTCGCCCGATCCTGCCGCACGCGGCCGATCCGGGTGGCCGATCTGGAGAGATGAGCGATAGACGATGAGGCTCTTGCAACTGATCGCGGTCGGCGCGCCGCTCCTGTCTCTCACCGCCTGCGGTGGCGCGGCGTACGCGCCGGCGACCACCCCTGCCCAGCCTGCCGCCGTTGCGACCCCCGCCCGGGGCCGCCTGGTCACGCCGGCGGACGTGCAGTTCATCTCCGGGATGATCCCGCATCACGCGCAGGCGGTGCTGATCGCCGGCTGGGCGCCGACGCATGGGGCCAGTCCGGCCATCCTGCGACTGTGCGAGCGGGTGGTGGTGGGCCAGCGGGACGAGATTGCCGTGATGCAGCAGTGGCTCCGGGACCAGGGTGAGCCGGTGCCCCCGGGCGAGGCGACCCACGACACGATGCCCGGCATGGATCACTCCGCCCACATGCCCGGGATGCTGACCGCCGAACAGCTGACCCGGCTGAACAACGCCACCGGCGCGGAATTCGACCGGCTGTTCCTCACCCTCATGATCCAGCACCATCAGGGCGCCGTCACGATGGTGCAGCAGCTCATCAACTCGCCGGGCGCCGCGCAGGACAACCAGGTCTTCAAGCTCGCCTCGGACATCCATGTCGATCAGACCACCGAGATCGCGCGGATGCAGGGCATGCTGCTCGAACTGTCGCTCGATCCAGTCGGTTCATGATGTCGTCGATGTCAGGACCTGCCACTCACCGTTCCGTCCCCTCACCGGATTCAGCCATGGCACTCGTGTCTGCTACTGCCCGCCCGCGCCGGGCTTCCATTCCCTTCATGGCGATGTCGCTTGCCGTCGGCCTGCTCTCCGCCGCGGGCTGCGCCTCCTCCACCGGCGGAGCCGGTCTGGCGCCGGCCGCACCCAAGGCCGACCCCCGCGTCGGGCTCGGCGCCGGCCTGATGGACGGGCCAGAGGCGGCCTGGAATCTCCGGGTCGTCTCCAAGACCCCGCCATCGGCGGATTTCGTCGAGGGGGTCAACTCGGACCTGACCTTCAAGGGCAACTACGTCATCCAGGGCAACTTCAACGGGTTCCAGGTGTGGGACATCACCAACCCGAAGGCTCCGGCGCTGACGAAGGCGTTCTTCTGCCCGGCATCGCAGAGCGACGTCTCGGTCTACGGAAACCTGCTGTTCGTGTCGAGCGAAGACTTCGGCGCCCGCCTGGACTGCGCTGCCGGAGGGGTGAAGGACCGGGTCAGCGCCGAGCGGCTGCGCGGCATCCGGATCCTGGACATCACCGATATCGCCAACCCGAAGGAGCTGGGGCAGGTGCAGACCTGCCGCGGCTCCCACACGCACACCCTGGTGGAGGACCCGAAGGACCCGGCCAACATCTACATCTACGTCTCCGGCTCGGCTCCGGTCCGGTCGGAGGAGGAGCTGCCGGGCTGTTCCGCGGCGCCCCCCGAGCAGGATCCCTACTCGGCACTGTTCCGGATCGAAGTCATCAGGGTGCCGCTCGCCCATCCGGAGCAGGCGGCGATCGTGAGCTCCCCGCGGATCTTCAACGACCTGGCAGCACCCCCCGAGCATGGACCGGCGCCGGAGGATGTCGCCGCGGCGAAGAAGATGGCTGAGGAGGCGCGGGCCGCGGGCAAGTACGTGATCGAGCTCGAGGGCCAGTCGTTCGTCGCGCCGCCACGGATGATCAACCCGATGCTCGACAGCATCGTGAAGGCCAGGAACGGCACTGGCGCCCCGACTGCCGCGGACAGCGCCGCGCTGCGTGAGGCGCTGCCTGGCATCATGAAGGCGCGGTTCGGCTCGGGCGGTCCCGCTACCGGCCCGACGCAGTGCCACGACATTACCGTCTTCCCCGCGATCGGTCTTGCCGGTGGAGCCTGCGAGGGATACGGCCTGCTGCTCGACATCAGCGACGTCGCCAATCCGAAGCGGATCGCGGCGGTGTCCGATTCCAACTTCTCCTACTGGCACTCGGCGACCTTCAACAACGACGGCAGCAAGATCCTCTTCACCGACGAGTGGGGCGGGGGCGGGGCCGCGCGCTGCCGCGTGACCGACAAGAAGGAATGGGGCGCCAACGCCATCTTCACCGTGAAAGACGGACAGATGACGTTCCAGAGCTACTACAAGCTCCCCGCGCCGCAGTCCTCGCTCGAGATCTGCGTGGCCCACAACGGCTCGCTCATCCCGATCCCGGGCCGGGACATCATGATCCAGTCCTGGTATGAAGGCGGGCTCTCGATGTTCGAATGGACCGATGCGGCGAACCCGAAGGAGATCGGTTTCTTCGACCGCGGCCCGTCGGACTCGACCAGGATGGGCGGAGCCGGCTCCTGGTCGGTGTACTGGTACAACGGCCTGATCGTCAGCTCCGAGATCCGCCGCGGGCTCGACATCCTCGAGCTGGTGCCGAGCGAGCACCTCTCGCAGAACGAGATCGATGCCGCGAAGCTGGTCCGGGTCGATCGCCTGAACGTGCAGGGGCAGGAGAAGTTCATCTGGCCCGCCACCTTCGTGGTGGCGCGCGCCTACCTCGACCAGCTGGAGCGGTCGAAGGGCCTCGCGGCCTCCAGCATCTCATCGGCGCGGAAGGCGCTGGACGGCGCCGAGAAGGCCTCGGGTCAGGCGCGGCAGGATGCGCTGACGAAGCTGGCGGTGGATCTGAAGAACGATGCTGCCGGCGCCGCCGATCAGGCCCGGGTGAAGCTGCTGCTCGCGACGGTTACCGAGATGTCGAAGGCCACGAGCTGATCGGCGAACCAGCTGGCAGGGCAGGGCGGGAGCGGGGCCGGAGCGAATGCTCCGGCCCCGTTTCATTCAAGCTGCTCCGCTACAAGTACCGCACCCACCACTCCGTCCTGACTTTCTTCTGCTCGGCCCACCAGCGGCAGGGGAAATACAGCACTGCCACCGCGATCACCCAGACGGGGTAGACCATCGCCAGGTCGAACCCCGACCCCGGCGGCGGGTTGAAGACTTCCGGGGGATCCAGGAAGTACCCGCTGATCGGTTTACCGGCCGCCGCGGAGAGCGCGATCCCCAGGCCGTGGGCGACGTACCACTGCAGCAGATAGAAGAACAGCGGCACCTGCCCGAACAGGAGCAGCATCCGGCGTCCAGGCCAGGCACTCCCGCGCTCGAGCAGTGCCAGGAACAGGAGCCCCGGTCCCAGGGTCATCAGGAGGTAGAGCAGGGAGGGGGGATACTTCGTGGTGTTCAGGAACGACAGCAGCGTGAAGGTCCCCGAGCCCTGCACCGCCCAGGTGGATGGATCACCATAGAAGTTGGCGGCGCGAATGGCGATGAAGGCCAGGGTGAGACCCGCGCCCCACTTCGCCAGCCACCGCGGCCGGTCGCCGCAGCGGACATACGCTCCTCCGAACACGAAGCCGAGCGCCATCACCCCGATCCATGGCACCAGCGGGTACGCCACGAAGCCGAACGGCATGCTGGCTCCGAACGGCTGGATGGGGTTGGACTGGTGCAGTATCGACCAGAGAGACCCGCCGAGCCCCACCACGGTCTGGTTTGGGGCAGTCGGGAGAACCTGAATGGGGTCGAGCAGGTTGTGGCCCGCCACCATCACCGCTCCGACAGCAAGGATCGCCGTGGTCGGCAGCCGGATCAGGGCGGCCAGCACGATCATCGATATGCCCAGCACCCAGATCACCTGCAGGAACCCGAAGAAGGCGAGCGAGAAGTTGAAGAACACGCCAAACCGGACCACGGTGAACTCGAGCAGCACCAGCCAGAGTCCGCGGGTCCAGAGGTAACGCCCGACATCGGGCACCGATCGGCCCCGATCCAGCTGCAACGCGGGACCCACTCCTGCCAG
>JAOUIC010000166.1 GCA_029884275.1 Gemmatimonadota bacterium
TGCTGGTCACGACCCCGGTGCGGAGCCCCCTCGTGCGGATGGCCGAGACCGCCTCGCGCACGCCGGGATAGATGGTGATCATCCGGTCGTGATGGGAGAGGTTGTATTCGCGGTAGGTCGCGACCAGGGCCTCCATCTCATCGGGCGTCGTGGCCCAGCGCGCCAGCTGAACCCGGAGTGGCGTCCCCACGCCCCGCATCCACTCGGCATCCGGGATGTTGCCGTGGCCATGGGTCAGCATGGTGTGGCGGTAGCTGGCCAGGATGAGCTCGATCGAGTCGATCAGGGTTCCATCGAGATCGAAGAGCACGGCGCCGATTCCTCGCATGAAGGGAAAGTAGCCACCCTGACAATCCCCGTGATCAGGGGCCGCGGGGGGCCGACGGTCGCGGGCCGGCCGGGCAATTCACGCAGCGCCGAGAGCAGGTTCCCGTCCCGGAGCCGGGCGGCCCGCTCCACCGCGAAGGCCTCTCCGGCGCTCAGTCCTCCGCGCACGGTGTCGAGGAGGGACTCCAGCTCGCGCAGGGTGGCCTGATCGCGCCTCGCGGCTGCCCCGCGCGCCAGCTGCTCGAGCCGTCGGGCCACTGCGCGCTCGATAGCCCTGCCGGGAACGCGGCACCATCCCGCCCCCGCCGCCTCGCCGAGCAGCCGGCGGGCCCGGCGCGCCAGCCGGGGGAGGAGCCGATGCCAGTCGAGGTCGGCGGTCGAGGGCGGCGCGCCCGCCGCGGCGAGGAACCGGGGGACAGTCTGCTCTGGGTCATCCGTGTCACTCCCGTCCTCGGCGAACCAGATGAGAGTGGCCGGCGCGGCGGACCCATCGTGTGTGGCCAGCGCGACCCCGACCAGCCACCCCGGATCCGTCGCATGCACCACGGTGAATCCTGCGACCGCCGGACCGGCGCCTGCCCATCTCGCGAGTGCCGCACGCCATCCGAAGAGCCACTGTGACCGGTGATCCAGGCCGGCGAGGGACCGTAGCGCGCGCTTGTCCCGCAGCCGTTCGAGCTGGCGGATCCGGGCCTCGAGCATCCGGTGCGGCAGGAAGGTGATGATCTCCACCGACCGGGCGCTCGCCCCGATTCGTCGGGCACGGCCGTCGCGTTGTTCCAAACGGACATCGGTCCATGGCAGGTCGAAGTGCACCACCCGGTGTGCGCGCTGGAGGTCGAGCCCTTCGGCGGCGACGTCAGTGGCCAGCAGGAGGTGCGGCGTCCGCAGCCCGGGGAGCGGAGTCGCCGCGGGTCCGAACCACCGCAGCACGGTGTCACGCGGCATCCGCGTGGCCCCGATTCCCGCCTCATCGCCGGTGACCCAGGCCGGGACCAAGCCGGCGAGTTGGTCCCGCAGCCACGCAAGTGTGTCCCGGCTGGTCGTGAACACCACGGTCACGGCCCGATCGGCGAGCAGCGTGCGGAGCTCCCGCAGGCAGCCGCTGCCCCTCGACGTACCGCCGGCCTCACGCGCGGCGGCGAGCAGCGCCGCCACCGCCGGAGCCTCGCCGGGATCGAGATCGATTTCGCCGTCCGCGTCGGCCAGCACGCCCCACATCAGGAGCTGGTCGGGGTCATCCCCGACCAGCGTCCGGAGCGCGGCACGGTTCACCCTTCTCCCCGCGTTCAGGGCCGAGGCGGCATGGTCGAGCAGGCGCAGATGCCGCCTAAGCGCCCCCTGGAAGGCGGTGGGACTCGACGCCAGGGCGCGGTAGAGCCCAAGTCTGAGGAGTGCGGCGGTTCCCCGGTCGCGCGAGAGTCTCAACCGGCCGACGCCTCGCAGGAGCGCCGCGAGCCCGGCAGATGGAGCGGTCCGGACCTCGCGGTGCAGCGCCGCCGGCAGTCCTTCGGCGCCCTCCCGCCGGAGCACGAGCTCTCCCAGCGACGGTGGCGCCCGCCCGGCCGCCAACGCGGCCCGAAGACTGGCGCATCCACGGCTTTCCAGGGTGTCATCTCTCAGCAGGAGCAGGAGCTGGTGCGTCAGGTCGTCGAGACGGTTGACCACCGGCGTCGCGGACAGCAGCATGCCCCGGCGCCCGACGAGCCATGGCGCGAGGGTACGGTAGCGCCTGGTCGTCGCAGTCCGGAAGCGGTGGCTTTCGTCGATGATGACGAAGCGGCACGGCCCCCCGGGCAGGCGCCCGCGGCTCACCGATTCGTGGGAAACGAAGTCCATGGCCACCTCGGTCCGCCGGGAAACGGCGCTCCACTGGGCGTGCAGGATGGCCGGTGCCACCACGGCGACCGGTGTCTCGCCCGCCAGGCAACGTGCCGTGGCCAGGGCGATCCAGGTCTTGCCGCTTCCCGCGGGGTCGGCCAGCAGCACGCCGCGATGCCGCCGAATGGCCAGGACGGCGCGGCGATGCTGCGTGGCCTGCTCCGGGCGCAACCAGTGCGGCGATGTAACCGCTGCTTCGGCCGGCGCGACGGAGCGCGCGAGTCCCCGGGTGATGGCGGAACAGTCGGCGCGCGGACCCGGGCCGAGGGCGGCCGCCAGCGGGTCAGCCACATCAGCCAGCGATTCCGCAACGATGAGCGGAACCTGACCGGGCGGCTTGAAGCAGAGCCGCCCGGCTGGGCGGGGAGAGCGCCAGGATGGCGCCACAGCGGTCATCGAGTTCCTCCTGGATGTCGGCGCCGCGAGCGCCGGCGATCGCGAGACGGGGCAGATCGGGATCGCTGAACACCCGCGCGGGAAGCGGGAGATCCCGGACGACGCGGGCATTGAACCGGGCGAACCCCGATGCCGCCCGGTCGGCCGTGCTCCGGGCCGCGACCCGAATCCAGGTGCAGTTGAGCCAGGCGGCGAGCGCGAGCGCGCTGCCGCGGTCCCGGGTTGTGATGACATAGCAGCTGTTGAGCGGCACGAGCGAGACTTCGTCGATTCCGGTCAGCGCCACCGCGCGCAGCGTCCGGGCCAGATCGGGCCAGATGACGCGGTACCGTCCCATCGCGCCGCGGACCCGAAACAGGATCCATGGCGGGCCCTCCAGATGATCGGCCCGGCTTCGGAGCAGCGCTTCGTGGCGGGTCACGTGCCGGAGCGCCGCCACCGGGAGTCGCCGCAACGGCTGGTCATCGGGGCCGTGCGGGAAGAGGAGCCGGATGCCTCCGTCTGCCCGGAACGCCCGCAGGTCGCGGCCGCGGAGCGCGCGGCGCACGACAACGGCCTCGATGTCAGCGGGCGGGTCGAGGAAGACTTCGTTGGCGCCGGTCTTGACGCCGAGCTGGGGGGTGAACCGCGCGCCAACGGTGGGGTGCTCTTCCCGCACTTCCGCCAGCGCCGAGAGTAGTGCAGGACTGGCGATCTGCCACGGTGCGCCTCCCTCCAGGCTTCGTTGAGGCCACGACACGTTGCCCGCCTGGCCGAGCGCGAGTCGGACCAGCTGATTCTCCGGAGGCGCTCCGCGGGAGGCGACCAGCAGCGCGGGATAGGCGACCGCGGCGAACCGCGCTTCGGGCAGGTCCGCGAGGTCGGCGATCACGTGGAGGGCATGCTGCCCGGCCAGGGCTCGCCGCATGACCCGGGCGTATCCGGCCGTCGCCACTTTTACCGGCAGCAGGAAGGCGAGCACGCCGCCCGGCTTGAGCAGTTCGAGGCCGCGCTCGACGAACGCCAGTGCGAGGTCGGGCTGATGACTGAACCCGGCGCCACCAGTCCGCCACCAGCGGAACCGGTCGCTCAGCAGGGTCCGCGTGCGGCGCGACAGCTGCTCGGCGCGGACCCACGGCGGGTTTCCGAGGATGCAGTCGAACCCTCCGGCCGCCAGCACGTCGCCGAAGTGCGCTTCGAAGGAAAACCAGGGGACCTCCCCCGCGCGCTCGAGCTGCCGGAGGAGCCGCCGGACCTCGCGGCGCTGGCCCCGGAGGGAACGGAGCCGGCGGCGAACGTCGCGGTCGAGGCCGCGCCGTCCGCCGAACAGGGTCGCTTCGTGCGCCACCGAGAGGCACTCGACGGTCTCGCCTTCGAGGCGATCGTCGGCGCGCACCAGGCACTGCCGGAGCGCGCCGCATTCCGTCCGGCGCAGGCGGCGCAGCAGGACCGGCTTCTCCGCACCGGACGCCCGCATGAACTCCGGGCGGAGCCGGCGCAATCCCGCCGCCGCCTCCACTCCCGGCTCGATACCGAGCCGGCCGAGCACGCGGCTCGGCTCGAGCAGGCTGTCGCCCTGGCGGACGACGCCGTCGAGATTGGGGAGAGGACGGACCGCTTCCGGCACAACGGAATCGTCGGCCGCGATCACCGCCAGCCACAACCGCAGCTCGGCGAGGGTGACCGCCATCGGATTCAGGTCCACGCCGAACAGGTTGCGCTCCAGGATCCGCCGGCGGAGCTCGGCGGGCGCGGCCTCGTCCCGGCGCAGGTCGGCCAGCCGTTCGAGGACGCCCAGCAGGAAGGCGCCGGAGCCGGCGGCGGGGTCGAGGATCGTGATCTCCCGGAGCAACCCGAGGGCGCGCGCATCGCGCGACCGCAGCATCTCCTCTGCGTCGGCATCGGTGACATCCAGCCGGCGGACGAGGAACGCGCCCAGTGCGAGCTCGACGGTGCGAGCCACCAGCGCACCGGGGGTGTAGAAGGCGCCGGTTCTGCGGCGCTCTTCGGGCGCCATCAGCTGCTCGAACACGTGGCCGAGCATGTCGGGGGCGACGGTGCCCGGGCGGCCGGCGGGATCGAGCGTGAAATGGAACCGTTCGAAGACATCGTCGAATGCCGCGCGCCAGGCTTCATTGGGCACCTCCGGCCGCCAGCGGCGCTCCAGCGGGTGCGGCTCGAAGAGCCCGCCGTTGAGGAAGGGGATGCGTCCGAATCCGCGGGAGCGGCCCCGGTCTTCCAGCCGGCGGTTCAGCGTGCCGAAGAAGAGCGGCCTGAAGAGGTCGCGATGCAGCCGGCGGCGCTGCGCCAGGGTCTGGTCGAGGCGATCCCGCAGGAAGACGGGGCTTCCGTCGAGCCAGCCCCGGGCCTGGATGAAGTACAGGAATAGCACTCTGATGAGCTGCAGGAGCGCGATGGTACGACGATCCGGGGCCGGCGCGGAGACTGCGGTCGTCGCGGCCATGCCCTCGACGGCTCCCCGGAACGCGGCGAAGAACCGTCGGCCGATCTCTTCGACGGTCAGCGCCTCCT
>JAOUIC010000167.1 GCA_029884275.1 Gemmatimonadota bacterium
GTACGACGCTGCACAGCAGGCGTACCGGTTCATTTTCTCCGGCTTCACCCCAGCCACCTGAGGAGTATCGTCGGGAACGCGCCGGTGCAGGAGAACGGACGCGCCGCCGCTCATGCGTAGCCGTCGAGCAGACAAGAGGGCCCGAATCAGTCTTCGCCCAGCCGCGCAGATCAGTATCCGAGTGACGCCAACAGGAGCAGACGCGTGGCACTCGTGGTGTTTCTGAGGGGCGTCAACGTCGGCGGTCACAAGACCTTCCGACCGACCACGCTCGCCCAACAACTAGAGCACCTCGACGCCGTCAACATCGGCGCGGCGGGCACCTTCGTGATCCGGCGGCCAGTCACCCGGGCCCAGCTCCGCGTCGAATTGGCCCGCAGGCTTCCCTTTGACACCGAGATGATGATCTGCCCGGGCCGCGAGGTGGTCAGGCTGATGTCGCAGAATCATTTCGCGAACCAGCCCGTGCGACCCGACATCGTCCACTTCGTGAGCGTCCTGTCCAGACGCCCCCGCTCGGCGCCATCGACGCCCATGAGGTTTCCTTCCAGCGGCAAATGGCTGCTGACGATCCTCGCGAGGGACGACCGGTTCGTCTTCGGCATGTACCGGCGCCACATGAAGGCCATCAGCTACCTCGGCACGCTGGACCGGCTCTTCGGGGTCCCGGTCACGACGCGTAACTGGAATACCATCACCGCGATCGCCAAGGTGCTGCACCACAAGACTGGAGAATGAACGGTGGCGCTGAGGCCAGGAAGCGGTGCGCCGCCTGGTCCACGAAGCGGACCCCGACATCACCGAGGATTGCAAGTGGGTCAAGCCCAGCAACCCACTGGGGGTCCCGGTATGGTCCCACGCTGGGATCGTCTCCACCGGGGAGGCCTACAAACAGGTGGTCAAGCTGACCTTCAAGGCGTTGATCCGGGCCGCAGTGGCGGAGAACATCCGGTCCAGCACCGCGAAGTCACAGGGCCGCGAGCGGACGTGAGTCGGAGTCACCGTCGACGATGGCTCCCACCGCCGCTGCCCGGGATGAGAGTGTCGCGCGAGCCGAAGGAAGGGAGTACGTTGCCCCGGACAGCCACACTCGCGCCCCTCGTCGGGTCCAACATGCGAACTCGGAGACGTGTCTTCCGCCTGATCGTACTGGCCCTCGTGCTCCCCGCCACGAAGGGGCAAGCTCAAGGCCCCGTCCACGATTCCCTCCTCGATCTCACCTCGCTCGCCTCTCTTGCCGATCTGGCCGAGCTTCGCGCGGCCGCTGATTCGATCGATCACCCGCACGGGGGCCGTGCCAGCTGGCGAGAGTGGACCGCGGCCGGACTCGCCTACCTCGCGGTGGCCAATCGAACCACCTCCTACCGCGACTATCGAACCGCCCTCGACCGTCTGGAGCGGGCGGTGGTGAAGGATTCCCGCAGTGCCCCGGCGTGGTATGCGATCGGCCTGGCCCGCCTCGCCATGGCAGACAGGGGGTTCACGGCCAAGCCGGGGCCGGAGATGGTGATCGGCGACAGCTACGCGGACGGCGCAGCCAGGGCCTTCCTCAAGGCGCTGGAACTCGACTCCGGCTACCTCCCGGCCGCCACGGCGATGGCCGGCCTGGTGGGAACCCACGACCTGCGGGTGAAACGAGCCCGCCTCCTCGCGGCGCTAGAGAAAGCCACCAGCTCGCCAGGCGGCGAGACCGCCGACGTCGTGGTTGCCCGAGCCTGGCTGATGGCCGGTCAGGGCGATACCGCCGAGGCCATGCGTCAGCTCAGTGCCTTCCAGCGCGACCCGCCCGACAGCGTGACCCGGGCCACGCCATCAGGGGCCGCCCTGACGCCGGTGCTCTTCGCCCAGAGCCAACTGGAGCTCCGAAGTGGCCTGGCTGATACGGCCCTCTACACCCTGGCTCGATTCCTACGCGCGGGCGGGGACAGCGCCCTCGCCCGACACGAGCAGGCCCGCGCCCTCTTCGCCCTGGGCCGGCCAGGCATCGCCGATTCCATCTACTACCTCGGGGCCCGCGAGGTCCGCCACTCACTCGGCCGCGGCTGGTACCGCCACCAGATACACTGGGTGGTGCACCCGGGTGAGTTGAATCAGTTCGACGCGCTGCCGCTGGACCAGCTCGAGCCATGGCTACGGACTTTCTGGGGCCGGCGCGACGCGGAGGACGGGCGCCCAGCCGGAAGCCGGCTGGAGGAGCACTTTCGGCGGTGGGACTATGCCCTCGCGCACTACGCCCCCGAACGACGATTCAATCCGAGAGGAGCCGGCTGGAGCTACCTGAGCCCGACCACGCAGGCGATCGCGGACCAGCTCCGTGACGCGGCAGCGACGGAGAAGTCGGCCCTCGAGCGCCTGGGCCAGCCGCAGAATGAGGCAGACGGGCAGGCGCCGGCATGGACTCCCTTCCAGTACCCCTTCCGGGAGCAGGGTTCGGACGATCCGACCCTGGATGACCGGGGGGCGATCTACATGCGGCTTGGCAATCCTGACGCCAGAGCCAATTACCCGGGGATTGAGCAGGTGTATGCTGCTTCCTGGCGGTACGTCGCGGCCGACGGGAGCGACCTCGTCTTTCACTTCAAGGACGTCCCGTTCGATGGGGTCATCGCCCCCACGACCCTCTCGGTCTTTCCCGCAGGCGACCTGGAAGAAGCCTGCAAGGTCGATCACCGGGTCTGCCGACTCGCTCGAGAGTACGCAGCCGGACGCGGATCACCGCCTGAACGGGCTCAGGCCCTCATCGAGGGGTCGCGGGCCAACGTCCATTCCGCCTTCCGATCCGACGGATTCCCGCCACGCCATGCGTCATCCCTCGAGGCGGTGGTCCAGCTGTACGGATTGCCGGCAACCCCGACGACGGGAGGCCGGGTGCTAGCCGTGTTCACGGTCCCCCGCACCGCACTCGGGGCCGGTGAGACCGCGGGTGGGCGTGCCGCGTACCGGATGGGTATCCGGCTTTCCGCGATCGGGGCGGACGGACTTCTATACCAGCTCGATACGATCCGCACCTTCGTCGCCGATACCACCAGCGCCGAGGGGCAGCTGCTGGGCAACTTCATGGAGCTGCCCGTCCCCGAGGGCACCTACCTCGCCACCCTTGCCCTCACCGCCAATCACGACAGCGCGGGAAGCCTGTCGCGACTGCCGGATCTGTCAGTGCCGCGACTGGACGGTGATTCGCTGGACCTTGCCGGCCTCCTCCTCGGCCGGCAGGAGAGCGCCCTCAGAGTGAGCCACGCCGGGGAGGAGATCCGACTCAATCCCGGCAACGCCTATCGGCCGGACGACCCGGCGGAAGTCTACTTCTTCGTGGCCGGCATGGTGCGTGGCCGCGAGTACCAGACGACCATCGAGCTCCGCCGGAAGCAGAAGCTCGTGCTCACGACCCGTTTCGCCGAGCACGGTGAGGCTGGGATCCGGCTGGTGCGACGATCGCTGGACCTGAGCCGGCTCGCGCCTGGATGGTACCTCCTGGCGGTGCGCGTCGAGGATCCCATCACCGGCGCCCAGGCCAGCCAGGAACAACGGCTCAACGTGGTCAAGTGAGGAGAGGCGCTCTCCGGGCGCGGGCGACCTGACGCCCCAATGCGGCCACGGTTACTTCACCTCCCCAGCCGGAAACTCCTGCCGTACCGAGGGCCGCGCTGGCGACGAATGGCGATGTCCCATCGGCGCGGAAGGGTCGTAAGCTCTGTAGGCTGTCGTCGGCGACGAGCGGCTGCTCGCGCAGCTCCCCAGGGGGACCGGCTGGGCATCACCACCCGCGTCACCGTGCTCACCGGCAGGGAGCTTGGGGCCGCCGCCGGCAGGAACCCGCGCCGCGCCGTTGCCCACGACCCGTCGCGATTGCTGGTCGTGGTCCTCAGGGAAGCGCGGGCGGCGGCATCGCTTCGCCCCCTGCTCAAACAGGAGTGGACTCCGGAGGCCCTGGCCCTCGGCAAAGGCGTCGCCTGGCTCTGGTGCCCCAACGGGTCCCTCGGCGGCTGCCTCTGGCGTGCGGTCGAGCGGGCGCTCGGCGATGCCGGCACATCCCGGAACCTGGCCACCATGACGAAGCTGCTCGCCCTGGTCGAAGGCTGAGGCGTCCTGAAACCTTGTTGCCGCCGCCGCGTCTCGATCCTTACATTCGAGACCACAGGATGACGCCATGACCTTCAAGCCCAAGATCTGGTACCCCATCGCCGCCGTGCTCTGCGTCGTCAACGTCGCCGCGGTCTGGTTCGCGGCCGCCCCCGCCGAACCGATGCATGCCACGCTCCACGCGGCATTCGCGGTCGGGTTCGGGCTGTGGGCCCAGCGCCTCAGGCAGCGCCGCCAGGAGGGCGAACTCCAGGCCGGCCTGGAGCCGCTCGAGTTCGAGGTGGGTCAGCTGCGTCAGGAACTCGGCGAGGCACAGGAGCGCATTGATTTCACGGAACGGATGCTGGTCAAGGACCGGGATACGCGCCGAGCGGGCACCGACTAGGCCCGACGGCACGAGAAGGGGTGCGAGAAGCAGCAGGGCCTATCGCGTCCACCGGCCGGTCCTGGGGGATCACCCGTTCGCGAAGTAGCGGCACCCGGACGAGGAAGCGGCGCCACATGACGACTCCAGGCATGCGCAGCGAATTGCGCCAGGCATTCATTGCCATCGCCGGTACCGGCGTGGCCTTCGCGTTTCTTGAAGCAGGGGCCTTCCGCGCGCTTGGTCCCGGGACTATCCCACTCATGGTGTCCCCCGCAGGGCTCCGGGCTGCAGCCCTGGGCGCGGGCGTGACGGGCCTCCTGCTCGGTCCCCTGCTGGCCTGGCGCGTGTGGCGGCGCCGCCGATAGGGTCGCCGCGCGGTACCGCCTTGCCGCCGCATGACGCTGCCCTGGCCCGGCCAATGGTCCGTGTCAGGACTGGCATCCATGGCCCGGCCCCCACAGCTTAGGCGGAGACGTCAGCCGCATCCGAGCGCCGATCGGCCTCGATACACCGGAGGGCAAGCGTGGCAGCCCGGGTGAGCCTGGAGGAGATGCTCGAAACCGCCTTCATCACCAGTCTGGATGCCGCCGTCGAGGCACACCTGGACTGGACGCGGCGGGTGCTGCGCTGCGCCGTGCTGCAGGAGCCGCCTGA
>JAOUIC010000168.1 GCA_029884275.1 Gemmatimonadota bacterium
TTCCTGGCCGACAAGCTCGACATCACCGAGGAACGGGTGCGCTTCAGCGCCCACCTCGCGGCGTGCCGGCAGGCGCTGGCGATCGCCGGGCCGGTGGGGAAGCAGCTCGGCTTCCTGGCCCAGGAGCTGGGACGCGAGATCAACACCATGGGATCCAAGGCGAACGACGCCGAGATCCAGCGGGCGGTGATCGGGATGAAGGCGGAGCTGGAGAAGTTCCGCGAGCAGCTCGAGAACCTCGAGTGAACGGCATCCTGCTGGTGCTCTCATCGCCCTCGGGTGGCGGCAAGACCACCATCGCGCGGCGACTGCTGGAGCGGCGCCCGGATGTGGGCTACTCGGTCTCGGCCACGACCCGCGCCATGCGGACCGGTGAGGTGCACGGCCGGGACTACTGGTTCCTGACCCCGGCGGAGTTCGCGGCCCGGGTGGAGGCCGGCGCCTTCATCGAGCACGCACGGTACGGCGGCCATGAGTACGGCACACTCAGGGAGGAAGTCGAGCGGCGGCTAGAGGTGGGGCACCATGTGGTCCTCGACATCGAGGTCCAGGGAGCGCGGCAGGTCCGCGAGCGGGTGCCCGGCGCCGTGCTGGTGTTCGTGCTGCCGCCGTCCGGCGGAGAGCTGATCCGGCGGCTGCGCGGCCGCCGGAGCGAGAGCACCGAGTCGCTCCGCACCCGGCTCAGGACCGCGGTCGAGGAACTGGGGAGCGTAGGGGAGTACGATTACGTCGTCGTCAATGACGAGCTGGAGCAGGCGGTATCGGCCGTCTCCGCGATTCTCGACGCGGAGTCGGCGCATGTGGCCCGGCAGCAGGGGCTGAACGAACGGATTGACCATATCCGGCAGCGCGTCGCCGCGGAAGCGGACGGGCTGCCGGCGAACCAGCAGCAACCAGGGGGACAGCAGGCATGAAGATCTACACACCGTCGGACGCCGCGCGCCACGCGGGCAACAAGTACCTCGGGGTCCTGATCGCGGCCCGCTTTGCGCGGGCCATCAACGAGCTGCCGCGCGAGCGGCTCATCCAGAAAGAGCAGAAGCTGACCACGCAGGCGCTCGAGGCGCTGTGCACGGGCGAGCTCGAGTTCAAGATCACGCGCCGCCGCCGCTCCGAGGCGTAACCATGTGGGCCCACCGCCACGTCGTGGTCGGCGTGTCGGGCGGCATCGCCTGCTACAAGTCCTGTCACCTGGTGCGCCGGCTGTCGGAGGCAGGCGCCACGGTGGATGTCGTCATGACCGAGGGGGCCGCCGAATTCGTGCGGCCCCTGACGTTTGAGGCGCTCTCCGGCCGGCCGGTCCTGACGTCGCTCTGGCAGCCGGGTTCGGCGCTGCAGCACATCCGCCTCGCGCAACGACCCGACCTGCTCGTCGTCGCGCCGGCGACGGCGCACCTGCTGGCCCGGGTGGCGCAGGGGCTGGGCGATGACATCCTCACCACCCTGCTCCTGGCTCGCACCGCGCCGACCCTGCTGGCCCCTGCGATGAACGACGAGATGTACGCGAATCCGGCGACTCAGGACAACCTCCGCATCCTGGGGGAGCGCGGCCTCGCTTTCGTCGGCCCGGAGGCGGGCGCACTGGCCGAGGGGCCGTCGGAGCGTCCCGGCCGCATGAGCGAACCCGAAGTCATCCTCGCCCACGCAGCCCGCCTGCTCAACCGGGGCACCGCGCTGGCGGGGCGCCGGGTCGTGGTCACTGCCGGCCCGACCCGGGAGCCGCTCGACCCGGTGCGGGTCATCACCAACCGGTCGAGCGGGAAGATGGGATACCGCCTGGCCGAGGCGGCGTGGGAACGGGGCGCGGAGGTGACGCTGATCAGCGGACCGACCTCGCTCGCTGCGCCGCATGGTGTGACGATCGCGCGGGTCGAGACCACTGCCGAGATGGAGGCGGCCGTTCGCGCCGCCCTCCCCGGCGCCGACGTGCTGATCATGGCGGCGGCCCCGGCCGACTATCGCCCGGAATCGGATGCCGGTACCAAGCGCCCCCGCGCCGAGGGAGCGCTGAAGGTGACGCTCACCGCCACCACCGACATCCTCGAAGCCACCCGTCCCACCCGGAAGCCGGGTGCGGTCATGGTCGGGTTCGCCCTCGAGACCGGAGAGGCCGAGCCGAAGGGCCGCGCGAAGCTGGAGCGGAAGCAGCTGGACATGATCGTGGTCAACGACGCGCTGGAGCCGGGAGCAGGCTTCGAGGTGGACACCAACCGGGTCGTGATCCTGGAGCGGGGCGGTGGCCGCCACGAGGTCCCGCTGGCCGACAAGCGCCTGGTCGCCGAAGCGATCCTCGACCGGGTGGAGGCGCGTCTTGGGCGATAGCCGGGCGCGCTACCTGCGGCAGCAGGCGGAGCTGGGGGGCGCCGAGATCTATCTGTCATCTCCGCCGGCGGACGCGGAACCCGCCCCGAAGCCGGCGCGAATGATGATTTCGGCAGACACCGGCTGGAGGAAGGGTGCGCCGCCCATCCCTGGCCCGGGGCTCGTCGTCCAGCCGCCGGCGGTCAGCCTGATTGGAGACCCGGTCTCCAGCCTCGAGACGCTCGACGCCGTGGCGACAGCGGTTCGGGAATGCCGCCTCTGCGGCCTCTCCTCCGGCCGGACCAACGCCGTCCCCGGTGAGGGGAATCCCCGCGCGGGCCTGATGTGCGTCGGCGAAGGGCCTGGCGCCACCGAGGACGAGCTGGGCCGACCCTTCGTGGGCCAGGCGGGGAAGTTGCTGGATCAGATCCTTGGTGCTATCGATTGTCCCAGGGAGAGCGTGTTCATCGCCAATATCGTGAAATGCCGGCCGCCGCAGAATCGCAAACCCTTGCCCGACGAAGCGGCTGCCTGCCTGCCGTACCTGCATCGACAGATCGCGCTGGTCCGTCCCAAGGTCCTGCTGGCGCTCGGCGGCACTGCCGCGGAGTGGCTGCTCGGGGTCAGGAAGAGTCTTGGGGAATTGCGCAACCAGGTGCACCGCTACGGGGAGATTCCCCTGGTGGTGACCTATCACCCGGCCGCACTGCTCCGCAACCCGAACTGGAAGAAGCCGACCTGGGATGACGTCCGTATCGCACGACAGCTCCTCGACGCCTGACACCGCGTCGATCCGCGGCGCGCCGTGGAGCAACGAAGCCGAGCAGGCCGTGCTCGGCGCCATGCTGCTGGACAACGACGCCGCGCTCCGCGGCCTCGAGCTGCTGGATGATCCCCTGTTCTACCGGGAGTCGCACCGGCGGGTGTTCCGCGCCATGCGCCGGCTGGTCGAGCGCCGGGTCAATATCGACCACGTCACCCTGCGCGACGAACTGGAGCGCCGCGGGGAGCTCGACGGCATCGGCGGCGAGGTCTACCTCGCCGAGCTGATCGACGCGGCGGTCACCACGGCCAACCTCGAGGCCCACGCCGGCATCGTCCGCGAGAAGTCGGTGCTGCGGCAGCTGATCGAGGGGGCCACGGCGATCGTCTCCCACGCCTACGAAGGGGCCCGCCCCGCCAGCGAGCTGCTGGACGAAGCCGAGTCCCGGATCTTCCAGATCTCGCAGTACCGCAAGGCCGAAGGGTTCAGCCGGATCAAGGAGATGCTGTGGCCCACGATGGAGCGCATCGAAAAGCTCCATCAACAGGGCAAACAGGTTACCGGTGTGCCCAGCGGCTTCAAAGATTTGGATGACCTGACAACGGGCTTCCAGCCCAACGATCTGATCATCCTGGCGGCCCGACCGTCGATGGGAAAGACGGCGTTCTGCCTCAACATCGCGGCCCACGCGGC
Source organism: Gemmatimonadota bacterium (assembly GCA_029884275.1). Lineage (GTDB taxonomy): Bacteria > Gemmatimonadota > Gemmatimonadetes > Gemmatimonadales > GWC2-71-9 > JADJOM01. Next base: position 3,758 of record JAOUIC010000168.1, read on the forward strand.
GGCGACCGGGACCGGGGTGGCGTTCTTCTCGCTCGAGATGGCCAAGGAATCGCTGGTGCAGCGCCTGTTGTGCGCCGAGGCGCGGGTGGACAGCCAGCGGGTGAGGCGGGGCACCTTGTCGGACACCGATTTCACCATGCTGGCGCGGGCCGCCGGTGTGCTGGCCAATTGTCCCATCTGGATCGACGACACGCCGGCGCTGACGCTGCTCGAGATGCGGTCCAAGGCGCGGCGGCTCCGGATGGAAAACGAGGTCGGGCTGGTGGTGGTGGACTACCTTCAGCTGATGCGGAGTCCGGCCTACGCCGAGAACCGGGTGCAGGAGATCTCCGACATCTCCCGGTCGCTCAAGGCGCTGGCCCGCGAACTCGAGGTGCCGGTGCTCGCCCTGTCGCAGCTCTCCCGCGCCTCGGAGCAGCGGGGCGGAGAGCGGAAGCCGATCCTGTCCGACCTGCGCGATTCCGGCGCCATCGAGCAGGACGCCGACCTGGTGATGTTCATCCACCGTCCGGAGATGTACGAGCCGCTCGACAAGGATGGCAACAGCAACGAAGGCAAGGCGGAACTCATCCTGGCCAAACATCGCAACGGTCCGACCGGGATGCTGGACCTGTATTTCCACAAGCACTTCACCCGATTCGCCAGCCTGAGCGACCGCGAAGGACCCGGCGAGCAGTAGCGGGCGGGCAGGAGAACCCATGGCGAAGCCGCGATCCGTCCACCGCTGCACCGAATGTGGTCACGACCACCCCAAGTGGGTTGGTCGGTGCGAGTCGTGTGGGGCGTGGAACACGGTGTCGGAGGAGCCGGTGGCGGTGACTCCCGCCAGGCGCGGGGCGAGCCGCGGGGCAGGGGCTGCCGGGCCGGTGCCGGCGCGGCTTCGCGATATCGCGGAGTCCCGCCTGCTGCGGTGGTCCACCGGGATCGCGGAGCTCGACTTCGTGCTCGGATCGGGGCTGGTGCCGGGCTCCATGACGCTGGTCGGCGGGGAGCCCGGGATCGGCAAGTCCACCCTGCTGCTGCAGGCGGCGGCCCGGCTCGAGGCCGCGGGGCGGACCGTGCTCTACGCCAGCGGCGAGGAGTCTCCCGAGCAGGTGCGGCTCCGTGCCGATCGCCTGGAGGAGGACGCCGGCCCGGTTCACGTGGTCGGCGAGACCCGGCTCGAGGCGATCCTGGAGTCCTCCTCGGCGCTCGGCGCCGACCTGCTCATCATCGACTCGATCCAGACCGTCTACACCGACCTCCTCGAGGGCGCGCCCGGCAACGTCGGCCAGGTGCGGGAGTGCGCCGCCCGGCTGATGCGGTTCGCCA
>JAOUIC010000169.1 GCA_029884275.1 Gemmatimonadota bacterium
CACCGCGATGTCGGCGTACTCCAGGCCGTCGGTGTACTTCACCTTGCCGGTGGCCCGCGCGCGCCGCTCCGCCTCCTCCGCGATGCGCGAGGAGGTACCGCCGATGTGGAAGGTCCGGAGCGTCAGCTGGGTGCCCGGCTCGCCGATCGACTGGGCCGCGAGGATCCCGATCGCCTCGCCCATGTCCACCATCTCCATGGTGGCGAGGTTCCGGCCGTAGCACATCCGGCAGCAGCCGCGGCGGGACTCGCAGGTCAGCACCGACCGGATCTTGACCTTCTCGATGGAGGCCTCGTCGATCTGGATCGACACTTCCTCGTCGATCAGGCGGCCGGCCTGCACCAGCAGCTTGGCGTCCCCGTGCTCATCGAGCTCGTTCGGGTCGAGCACGTCCTCGGACGCCACCATGCCGAGAATCCGCTCCTTGAGCGGCTCGATGATGTCCTCCCCCTCCTTGAGCGCCGAAATCTCGAGCCCCTGGATGGTGCCGCAATCCTCCTCGGTCACCGTGACATCCTGGGCCACGTCCACCAGGCGGCGGGTCAGGTAGCCGGCATCGGCGGTCTTGAGCGCCGTGTCGGCGAGGCCCTTGCGGGCGCCGTGGGTCGAGATGAAGTACTCGAGGCCGGTGAGGCCTTCACGGAAGTTCGACTTGATCGGGCTCTCGATGATCTCGCCGATCCCGCCGGTCAGCTTCTTCTGCGGCTTCGCCATCAGGCCGCGCATGCCCGCCAGCTGCCGGATCTGGTCGCGCGAGCCGCGCGAGCCGGAATCGAACATCATGAACACCGGGTTGAACCCGCCCCGGCTCTGGCGCATGTTGGCCACCATCGCCTCGGCCACGTCGTTGTTGGCGTGGGTCCAGGCATCGATGACCTTGTTGTAGCGCTCGCCGAAGGTGATCTGGCCGGTGTTGTAGGCCTTCTGGAAGCGCTGCACCCGCTTGTCCGCCTCCTCCAGCAGCTTGGCCTTCTCGTCCGGGATCTCCAGGTCCTCCACCCCGATCGAGACACCCCCCATGGTGGCGTAGCGAAAGCCGAACTCCTTCAGCCGGTCGAGGAACACGACCGTGTCGGCCAGCCCCGCCTCGCGGTAGCTCTGCAGCACCAGCTCCGACAGCGCCTTCTTCCGCATGAGGTCGTTCCGGAAGCCGTGGTTGGCCACGACCTGCCGAGGCAGGATGCTGTTGAACAGCACCCGGCCCGCGGTGGTGGCCACCCAGCGCGGCGCCGGCTCGGCCGCCTCGCGGGGCGGCTGGTACCAGAAATGGATCGCGGTGTGCAGGCCGATGCTCCGGTGCAGCAGCGCCATCTCGATCTCCGCCAGTGACCCGAAGTGCCGCGCCTCGTTCCAGGCCGCCGGAGCCGGCTGGCCCGTGCGGGCCTCCTCGACGCTGGCCGGCAGCTTGGTCAGCCAGTAGCAGCCCAGCACCATGTCCTGCGAGGGCTCGGCCACCGGGCGCCCGTCGGACGGCTTCAGGATGTTGTTGCTGCTGATCATCAGCATCCGCGCCTCGAGCTGCGCCTCGAACGACAGCGGCACGTGCACGGCCATCTGGTCGCCGTCGAAGTCGGCGTTGAACGCGGCGCAGACCAGCGGGTGGATCCGGATGGCCTTGCCCTCGACCAGCACCGGCTCGAAGGCCTGGATGCCCAGGCGGTGCAGCGTCGGTGCGCGGTTGAGCAGCACCGGGTGGTCCTGGATGATCTCCTCCAGGATTTCATACACCTCCGGCCCCTCCCGCTCCACGATCTTCTTGGCCCGCTTGACCGTCTCGGCGATCCCCTTCTCCACCAGCTTGTGGATGATGAACGGCTTGAACAGCTCCACCGCCATCGTCTTGGGGAGGCCGCACTGGTGCAGCCGGAGCTCCGGCCCGACCACGATGACCGAGCGGCCGGAATAGTCCACCCGCTTGCCCAGCAGGTTCTGGCGGAAGCGGCCCTGCTTGCCCTTGAGCATGTCGCTCAGCGACTTGAGCGGGCGCTTGCCGCGGCCGCGGATCGCCTTGGAGCGGCGGCCGTTGTCGAACAGCGCGTCCACCGCCTCCTGCAGCATCCGCTTCTCGTTCCGCAGGATCACTTCCGGCGCCTTGTGCTGGATCAGCTTCTGCAGCCGGTTGTTGCGGTTGATGACGCGCCGGTACAGGTCGTTCAGGTCGCTGGTGGCGAACCGCCCGCCATCAAGCGGGACCAGCGGCCGGAGATCGGGCGGGATCACGGGGATCACGTCCAGGATCATCCACGCCGGGTTGTTGGGCACGTCGCCCGCGGCGCCGGAGGTCAGGAAGGCATCCACAATCTTGAGCCGCTTCAGCATCTGCTTCTTGCGATGCTGGCTGGTCTCGCGGGCCACCGACGAGCGGAGCTCGTCGGCCAGCTTCTTGATGTCGATCCGGTTGAGCAGCTCCCGCACCGCCGGGCCGCCGATATCCGCCCGGAAAGCGCCATCGCCCTCTTCCTTGGCCTTATGCTTCAGCTGCAGGAACTCCTCCTCGTCCAGCAGCTGGTTGGGTTCGACGTCCTGCTTGCCCTTCTCGATGACGACGTAGTTCGAGTAGTAGATCACCCGCTCGAGGTCGCGGAGCGTGATGTTGAGCAGGTTGCCCATGGGGCTGGGCAGCGTCTTGAAGAACCAGATGTGCGCCACCGGCACGGACAGCTCGATGTGGCCCATCCGCTCGCGCCGCACCTTGCTGAGCGTGACCTCCACCCCGCAGCGGTCGCAGATCACGCCGCGATAGCGGATCCGCTTGTACTTGCCGCAGTGGCACTCCCAGTCCTTGACCGGGCCGAAGATCCGCTCGCAGAACAGACCGTCCTTCTCGGGCTTGAAGGAGCGGTAGTTGATGGTCTCGGGCTTGGTCACCTCGCCCCAGGACCACCAGTATCGCTGGCCCTGCAGCTCCGCCCGCTCCCGTTCCTTCTGGTCCCGGGGCCCACGGATTTCCTCCGGGGAGGCGATACGGATGCTGATGTAGTCGAAGCTCGAGCTCTTGGGCTCGCGACCGCTCCGGAAATCAATCATTGGCTTCCTCGCTCCTGGATCCCGCGCCTGCTGCGCCTCTGAGAAGTACCATCGCCGGTGCCGCGCGCCATCGCACGCGGTCCCGGGTCATTCGTCTCCGTCCGCCGTGGCGCCCAGCGTCACCTTGAGCCCCAGCGCCTGCAGTTCCTTCACCAGCACGTTGAACGACTCGGGTATGCCCGGCTCGGGCAGGTTCTGGCCCTTGACGATGGCCTCATACACCTTGCTCCGCCCGTTGACGTCGTCGGACTTGACGGTCAGCATCTCCTGCAGGACGTGCGCGGCGCCGTAGGCCTCCAGCGCCCACACTTCCATCTCTCCGAAGCGCTGGCCGCCGAACTGCGCCTTGCCGGCCAGCGGCTGCTGGGTCACCAGCGAGTAGGGACCGATGGAGCGGGCGTGGATCTTGTCGTCCACCAGGTGCGACAGCTTGAGCATGTAGATGGTGCCGACGGTCACGTCGCTCTCGAACTCCTGGCCCGACCGGCCGTCCCGCAGGCGGACCTTGCCGCCCGGGGTCAGGCCGGCGGCACGAATCAGCTCCTCGGCCGCCGCCGCCACTTCCCCGGCCTCGCCGCGGCCGCCGACCACCACGGCCAGATTCGGGCGCCCGGCCGCCTCGAGGCACTCGGCCGGCGAAGCGTCCACCAGCTTCTCGAGCTCCCGCACCGTCTTCTGCAGCGCCTTCGCCTCGGCGCCCTCGGCGGACTCCAGCAGCGTGCGGTGGTGTCCCAGTTCCTGCCGCCGCTGCTCCAGTTCCCGCTGGGCGAGTTCCTTGGCGGCGGAACCGAGGAACTGCTTCACCGCCTGGTACAGATCGCGGGTCGCCTGGTGCGCCCCTCGCTGCGCGAGGTCCGCAATCCCGGCCTCGGCCATCGAGTGGCTCCCGTGACGCAGGTCCGCCACCACGGTCGCCAGCACCTCGACGCTGGTGGCCGGCGCCTGCTGCTTGAGACCGAGCGCCTTCGCCCCCCAGCCCAGCCCCGCCAGGCGGAGCAGCACGCCGATCTCGTGCTCGTCAGCGCCCCGGAAGACCGGGGTCTTGGCCTTGAAGCCGAGGATCGAGGCGCACCAGCCGAGGTGCGTCTCCAGGATCTGGCCCACGTTCATCCGGCTCGGCACGCCGAGCGGATTGAGCACGATGTCCACCGGGGTGCCGTCCGGCAGGAACGGCATATCCTCTTCCGGGACAATCCGGGCCACGATGCCCTTGTTGCCGTGGCGGCCGGCCATCTTGTCGCCCACCGAGATTTTCCGCTTCTCGGCGATGTACACCTTCACCAGCTGGATCACGCCCGGGGGGAGCTCGTCGGGCTGGAGGATCTTGTCGATCTGGTCCTCCGACTTCTCCTCCACCCGCGCGCGCTCGCGCGTGGCGGTGTCGATCGCGGCCCGGATGCGCTCGTTGGAGCCCTTGTTCGATACCCGCAGCGTCTTGAGGTCGATGTCGCCGAGGTCCAGCCCGGCGAGCGTGCCCTTGCTGAGGCGGGTGCCCGCCGGCATGGCCTCCTCGACCGTCCCGGCCTTGAGCATCAACGCGACCTCCTGGCCCTCGAGCAGGTGCTGCAGCTCGTCGAACAGCACGGTCGTGATCCGCGCCTTCTCGTCGGTCTCGATCCGGCGGACCTCACCGATGCGCTCGCCGCGGTCCTTCTCGACGACCTGGTCCTCGACCCGGGAGAAGATCTTGACGTCGATCACGACGCCCTTCATGCCCGGCGGCACCTTGAGCGAACTGTCCTTCACGTCCTTGGCCTTCTCGCCGAAGATCGCCGTGAGCAGCTTCTCCTCGGGGGAGAGCTCGGTCTCGCCCTTCGGCGTGATCTTGCCCACCAGGATGTCTCCCGGCTTCACGTGGGCGCCGATCCGGACGATGCCGCGCTCGTCGAGGTCCACCAGCGCCTCGTCGGACACGTTGGGAATCTCGCGGGTGATCTCCTCCTGGCCGCGCTTGGTGTCGCGCACGTGGAGCTCCAGCTCCTGCACGTGGATCGAGGAGTAGACGTCGTCCTTGACCAGCCGCTCCGAGAGGACG
>JAOUIC010000170.1 GCA_029884275.1 Gemmatimonadota bacterium
TGGACGGATCGCGGTGTCCAGTTCCGTTCCGGTCGGGGCCGGCCTGTCCTCGTCGGCAGCGCTCACCGTGTCGTTGACCCGCGCCCTCCTCGCGCTCGCCGGTCGCCGGGAGCCGCCGGAGCGGGTCATCGAGTACGCCTTCGCGGCGGAGCATGACGAGGTCGGTGTCACCTGCGGGCGGATGGACCAGACCATCGCCGTCCTCGCCGAGCCCGGGAAGGCGCTCTTCTACGAGACTGGCAGCGGTACCGTCCGCCAGGTCCCGCTGGGCACGCGCGTCTGGGTCTTCGAGACCGGCGTGTCCCACCAGCTGACAGGAGGGAAGCTGAATCACCGCCGCCGCGAATGCGAAACGGCCCTCAGCCTGCTGCGCGAAGCCGGCCGCTCAATCACGGATCTGGCCGGTCTTCCCCTGGACGAGCTGCCCTGGGCGATGCGCGTCCTGCCCGCGCCATGGTCCCTGCGGGTCAGGCATGTGGTTCGCGAATGCGCCCGCACCCGCGCGGCGGCCGAATGCCTGAGCGGCGGAGATCTGCCCGGCCTGGGCCGCCTGTTGACCGAGGCACAGTCCTCGCTCAGGGAGGATTACGACTCGAGTTGCCCCGAAGCCGACCTGCTCGGCGAGTCCTGCACCCGTCACGGTGCCTGGGGGGCTCGCCTTACCGGCGCCGGGTGGGGTGGTGCGGTGATCGCGCTTGCCCCGCCCGAGCGCGAGGCCCGCATGGTGGCCGAAGTTCAGGAGGAATTTCACTCCCGGTTTGGCCGCCCCCCTCTGGTCTGGGCGACTTCCGCCTCCGGGGGAGCGCGGCTCGAGCGCCACACTTGAGTGGCCCGAGCGCCACACTGCGTCCGATGGTTGCCAACAGAGTGGTTGTGCGTCATGATGGTGGAAGCAGACCTGAACGCCTGTCACAGGCCCGGGGGACAACCTGATGTCTGCACGAACGATCGCTTCCGTTGCCGCGCTCGCGGTGATCCTCACGACCGCCTGTAGCGAGGGCTCCGAGTCCACCGGGCTGCCGGGCGAGCCAGTATCCATTGTCAACGGTACACCGACCGGGGCTTCCTATGGCGCGGTCGGCGCGCTGCTGTACGACCTCAACGCCAATGGGACGGTGGATGCCCTTGATCAGCTCTGCTCCGGAACGCTGATCGCCCCGACGGTGTTTCAGACCGCCGCACACTGCCTGTCGTGGCTCCCGGCATCGGCCCAGTTGTACGTTTCCTTTTCTCCATCGCTGGCGCCAGTGCCCGCCACATTCATCAGCGCGACCGGCTTCGCGTACGACCCGCTCTATAACGTCAGCAACGGCAATCCCCACGATCTTGCGGTGGTGTTCCTGCCGACGGGCTCGACGGCGGGCATCACGCCGCTCAACCTGCCTCCGGCCGGCTACCTCGACCAGCTGGCCGCTCAAGGAGTGTTGCAAAAGGCGGTCTTCGTCAATGTCGGATACGGCGACATGGCCAATCGCACCGGCCGGCCCACTCGCGGCTACGACGGCCAGCGCCGGCAGTCCAGCTCGCTCTTCATGGCGCTGACCTCGACTTGGCTTGGACTCCGCATGAATGCTGCTGTCACGGGGAAGGGCGGGGACTGCTATGGCGATTCGGGGGGACCGAAGTTCCTGGAGGGGGACCCGACGACGATCCTCGCGCACGTCGTCACCGGCGATGCGATCTGCCGCGCCACCACGTGGGACTACCGACTCGACACCCAGGCGGCTCGGGACTTCCTGGGTCAGTTCGTCACGCTGCCCTGATCCCACCGGCCTTCGGTGAGCCGCAAACGCCCCGCGCCGGGATCCCTCCGCGCGCTCGGCGTTCGCGGCGGCAGGGACGGCTGATGCGTAGCGAATGCACGCGCGCGTCGGGACCCCCGGCATCGGGGCGTGTCCCCTCAACCAAGCCGACGCTCGTACCCCAGCGGCTCGAACGCGAATCCCCATGCCTGGTTCACGCGCTCGATCGTCTCCCGGCCGGGCGGGGGACGGTGTCCGGCGTGCCCTGCCAGTCGGTGAGCGGTCTCTCCGAACGCCGCTTCAGCCTCGCCGAATCCGTCCAGCGAGAGCTCCGAGTAGAGTCGCCGCATCGTCCCCAGCGGGTCCTTCGCGAACTCGGTCTGCCCCACCTCGGCGAGGTGCCCGGGGGGGATCAGCGACCGGTCAGTGAAGTACCGTTCCATCATCCGCTGATAGAAGTAGATGATGTTCTGTTCCATCTCCATCGGGTCGGGCCGCTGGATCGTGGTCACCGCGAGCACCCGTTCCCAGAGCTGACGGGTCGAGTCGTACACCGGGTACGGGTCGCGGTGGATGTGGATGAAACGGGCGTCGGGGAACACCGCCAGCAGGTCGGGGATGCGAGCGGTGTGGGTGGGACTCTTGAGCACCAGACGGCGTCCCCCGCTCAGTTCGGTCGCGACTCGAAGGAGCCTGAGGTAGACGGCGCGCCAGGCCTCGCGACTCGGCGCGTCAAGCCCTTCGTACATCACAGTGGCGTCGAACAGGCGGCGGGCCGCGCTGGGAAAGCCGAAGAACCGGTAGAGTGACCACTCGCAGAGGTTGGAGAGGGCCAGTTCGTCTTCCTGCGGCGTCGCGGCGGAGAGCGGCAGGTCGTCCATCGGCCGTGTCGGCGGCGAAAGCCCGCCGATCAGCGCCTGTAGGGCCCGCCCGCCGGTCAGGCTGAGGCCCGGGGCTGCCGCCAGGGCGGTGGAGACGACGCCGAATCGCGGATCCCGTGCGAAGAGGTAGTGCAGGGCGGTGGTGCCGCTCCGCCAGTGGCCGAGGATGAAGATGGGCGGATGAGGAATCGGGGCGTGATGGAGCAGGTCCCGGTACCGGAATTCCTCCCACAGCCGGAGTGGCGCGCTGAGGCCGCTCACCAGGGTCACGAACAGTGCCCGCGCCCAGTAGCCGGTGTCCACCTGACCCTCCCGGGCGAGGCTGCCCAGCCACGTTGTCAGGGGCCCGAAGGCGCTGGGCTGCCTGGCGATGGCTGCCCGCCATGGCGCCCAGGGCGGAGGCGGCGGTTCGAACTCGAGCGGTTGCATGGAAGTCGGAGGAAACCTAACTCCGGCTCTGTCCTCGCGCCCACGGGTCAGGCGCGGCCGGGTGCCATCATGAATCCCTCATTCCGGATTCATGCGCCCGGTCCATATTGACGCATCCGCCCCACGCCGAGGCCATCATGCCGCTCAAGCCCATCAAACCCGGATCCAAGGTCAAGCTCACCGACGACGGTGCCGTGGACGACCGTGCGCCGCGCGGAGAAGAGGCTGAGCAGCTGGTGGAGCCGATCCTCACCCGGCTCACCGAACTCCAGGTCGCACTGTACGCCGAGTCGAAGCAATCGCTCCTGGTCATCCTGCAGGGGCGTGATGCCTCGGGGAAGGACGGCCTCACGCGGAAGGTCTTCGGCCCGCTGAACTCGCAGGGCTGCGTGGTGAGCAACTTCAAGAAGCCCACCCAGTACGAGCTGGCGCGCGACTACCTGTGGCGGGTTCACCAGGCGGTGCCACCTCACGGGACCATCGGGATCTTCAATCGCTCGCACTACGAGGACGTGCTGGTGGTCCGGGTCCACGAACTCGTGCCCAAGGCGGTCTGGTCGAAGCGCTATGCCCAGATCAACGACTTCGAGCGGATGCTGAGCGAGAACGGCGTCACCATCCTCAAGTTTTTCCTGCACATCTCGCGCGAGGAGCAGAAGGAGCGGCTGCTCGAGCGGCTGCACGATCCGCTCAAGAACTGGAAGTTCGAGGTGGGTGACCTGGACGAGCGGAAGCGGTGGGACGACTACACCGAGCCATACGAGGACGCGCTGGAGAAGTGCAGCACCGAGTGGGCACCGTGGTATGTCGTGCCGAGCGACCGGAAGAGCACCCGCAACCTGCTGGTGGCCCAGACGGTGGCCGACGCGCTCGAGCGGATGAACCCGGCCTTCCCCAAGGTGAATCCGGAGGTCATGCGGATCGCCCGGAAGTGGGAGCGGGAGACCACCGCACGGCACGCGATCCAGGAGTGAGGCAGTCCTGGCTCAGCCGGGGCGCGTATCGAGCGCTCGCCGGATGTAGTAGCTTGTTGGGGCCCAACCCGCTCGGGTGGCGAAACTGGTAGACGCAAGGGACTTAAAATCCCTTGGGGGGAAACCCCTGTGAGAGTTCGAGCCTCTCCCCGAGCATTAGTCCCCGGCCACCTCCTGGCTGTCAGGGGATCTCTCACCCTGACGAATGCGCCCCTGACGGCGACTGGGCCAGCAGGTAGTCGATCACCTCCGCCGCCGTATACCGCGACCGCCCCGCCAGGAAGCTGGAAAGCGACACGAGGTCGTCGCCACTGGTCAGGAGCGGTGGCTCCACTCGCCCACCCTCCCGCGCCTGGGCGTGGCCGATGTTCGCCAGCAGCGCGTTGCACAGGCACCGCCGTCCCTCAGTCTCCTCCACCGTGCCGCCCTTGCGCACGTAGGCATCCACCGGCTCGCTGGCACAGCGGTAGTCGACGGTGCCGTCGGGGGTGAAGTACGCCACCCGCAGATACCCCAGATCGCAGATACGTTCACGAGCGGCGCTTCCGCCGGGGTCGCCTTCCCAGTGGACCACCTTGAACGGGTAGCCGGTGGGTGAGGCCTGCGGGTCGGTGAAGACTTCCACTTCGCCTCGCACGACGTGCTCCAGCACCGAGCGCTTGAGATCCTCCCTGAGGTCCGATTCGTCACAATACGCGAACAGCGTCCCGACCTGGATCCCCGCGGCGCCCGCCTGCTGCGCCTCACGCAGGCGCCCCGGCTGGCCGGTGCCGCCCGCGAGCCAGAAGGGCAGGCCGAGTTCGCCTACCTTGGCCAGGTCAACCACGTCCCGCTCCCCGTAGAGGGGCTCGCCTCTCTCGTTGAACCGCGGCTCGCCCCGTGGTGGGGCGTTGTGGCCCCCAGCCGTCGGTCCCTCGATGATGAACCCGTCCACCCGGCCGCTGGCCTTGCGGGCCAGCACGGTCGCGAGAGAATTGCTGGCAATGATCGGCAGGAACGCCGGGCGGTGCAGGCCCGGCATCGTC
>JAOUIC010000490.1 GCA_029884275.1 Gemmatimonadota bacterium
GCGAGTTCTGCGAGGACCCGCGGCGCGATTCCACCCTGCTGTGCGTGGTCGAGGATTCCTCCGCGGTGCTGGTGCTGGAACGGGCCGGGGAGTACCGTGGCCGGTATCATGTGCTGGGTGGCCGGCTCGATCCGCTGGCGGGGGTGGGGCCCGAGGATCTCCGGATCGAGCAGCTGGTGGCCCGGGTGGCGAGCGACGGCGTGCAGGAGGTCATCCTCGCCACCAACCCCTCGATGGAGGGGGAGGTGACGGCAACCTACATCCAGCAGCGGCTGGTCGGGACACCGACCCGGGTGAGCCGGCTGGCGCGCGGACTGCCGGTCGGCGGCGACCTGGAATACGTGGATGGCGTCACCCTGGCCCACGCGCTCAGCGCGCGGGAGCCGGTGCGCTGATGGCGGCGCGTCGTCTCGCCCTGCTGTTCGGCATTCTCGCCGGTGGCGTGGCCGGGTGGCTGGTGGCGGGGGCGCAGGCACGGCATCACAGCGAGGACCTGTTCAGTCCCCGGCCGATCCGTCGCCTGGCGGCGCTCCGGCACCTCGCCGCCGCGCCGGCGGTGGAGACGGTCCGGGTGCTCCGGGACTACGCGGCCTGGGAGCCGCACCCGTATCTGAGGCGGCGGGCGGTGGCGCTGGCGCGGCGCATGGAATCGGCGCTGGGATAAGCGCGGGAGAACCTGATGTCTGGTGCGTCCAGCTGGTCGTTTCGCGAGGAGGACTCCAAACGGATCCACGTGATCCTGATGGCGTTCCTGCGCGAGTCCAATGCCCGGACCGGGATGATCGTGGACCGGACCGGCCAGATGGTCGCGACGGTCGGCGAGGAGCCGACCTTCGACCCGACGGCCTTCGCCTCGCTCACCGCCGCGGACTTCAGCGCCAACGACCAGCTGGCCCGTATGATCGGCGAACCCGAGTTCGGCAGCCTGTTCCACCAGGGCGAGAAGGAGTCGATGTACCTCGCCGACATCGCCCGCAGGGTGATCCTGGTGGTGCTGTTCGACAACCGGACCACGCTCGGCCTGGTCAAGCTCCGGGTACGGCAGACGGTGGCCGAACTCAGCAAGGTCTTCGACGACATGTTCACGCGGGGCGACGCCGGGCAGGTCCGGATGGAGACGGGATTTGTGGGTGAGGCGGAAGATGAACTCGACAAGCTGTTCGGCGCGTGAGGGGGACTGACGACTCATGTCGATGATCAACTACGCCTCGCGCGAGATCAACTGCAAACTGGTCTATTACGGCCCGGGGCTGGGCGGCAAGACCACCAACCTCGAGTTCGTCTTCAACAAGGTCGCGCCCAACGCGCGCGGCAAGCTGATCTCGCTTGCCACCGAGACCGAGCGCACCCTGTTCTTCGACTTCCTGCCGGTGGACCTCGGCACCATCCGCGGCTTCAAGACCCGGTTCCATCTCTACACCGTCCCGGGACAGGTGTACTACAACGCCTCCCGCAAGCTCATCCTCAAGGGGGTGGACGGGGTGGTCTTCGTCGCCGACAGCCAGATCGAGCGGATGGAGGCCAACATCGAGGCGATGCAGAACCTGTACGACAACCTCAGCCAGCACGGGTTCAACATCACCGCGCTGCCCTTCGTGATGCAGTACAACAAGCGCGATCTCCCCAACGCCGCCACCATCCAGGAGCTGCAGGCGGCGCTGAACCCCGGCTGGCCGGTCGAGGACCCGGCCCGGCAGCGGGTCACCCCGGACCCCTACCACGAAGGGGAGAACCTGATCGAAGAGGTGGGTGGCCAGTGGATCGAGCGGGCTCCCTACTTTGAGGCGGTCGCCATGAACGGCGACGGCGTCTTCGACACCCTCAAGGCCGTGAGCAAGCTGGTGCTGAAGAGTCTCGGAACGGCCTGATGTGGAACCTGCCGAACGTTCTCACCCTCGTTCGGATCTGCCTGACGCCCGTCATTGCCCTGCTGCCCTTCATCGATGGGTACTGGCCCAAGCTCATCGCCTTCCTGGTGTTCATCTTCGCGGCGGTCACCGACGTGGTGGACGGCTACCTGGCCCGCTCCCGCAACATGGTGACCGACCTCGGTAAGCTGCTCGACCCGATCGCCGACAAGCTGCTGCTGTTCGCCACCCTGATCCCGATCTACTGGATCTCCCGCACCCGCCACGACCTGTACGACATCCCGCTGTGGGGGAGCATCCCGCTGTGGGTCTGCATCCTGCTGATCGGGCGTGAAGTCGCCATGACGGGGTTCCGGTGGTGGGCCAAGCGGCGCGGCCACGTCATCGCGGCGGGGGCCGGGGGCAAGCTCAAGACGACGTTCCAGAGCATCTACATCGGCGCCACCATGCTGTGGTTCACCTTCCGCGACGCCCGCAA
>JAOUIC010000445.1 GCA_029884275.1 Gemmatimonadota bacterium
ATGGGCTGGGAACGCAACCCCATCGCGGAATACTGGAACGAGTTTCACGGCGGCTTCGTCGCCGTGACCCTGCTCATCGCCACCGCGCTCACCATCTGGTCGTTCGTCCACTACATCTACCAGTACCGCGCCCTCTTCCGTTCCAGCCGCTGAAGGCCCCCGGCCCATGCGCCTCGAACTCCTCACCATCGGGACCGAGCTGCTGCTGGGGCACACGGTGGACACCAACAGTGCCGAGCTCGGGCGCTCGCTCGCTGGCGCCGGGGTCCAGGTGGTCCGGCGTTCCACCGTGCCGGACGAGCCCGAGGCCATCCGCGCCGCGGCCGACGAAGCGCTGCGCCGCACCCGGGCGGTGCTGACCACCGGCGGCCTCGGCCCCACCGCGGACGACATCACCAAGAGGGTCATCGCCGATCTCTTCTCGCGGCCAATGGTGTACCACCCCGAGATCTGGGAGTCGCTGGTCGAGCGCTTCGCCCGGTTCGGACGGGTCCCGTCGGAGAAGAACCGGGGCCAAGCCGAGGTGCCCGACGGAGCGACCATCCTCCCCAACCGGTGGGGCACCGCGCCGGGACTGTGGCTCGAGGGAGCGCCGGGACTGGCCATCCTGCTGCCCGGCGTGCCCAGCGAGATGAGGGGCCTGCTCCAGCATGAAGTCCTTCCCCGGCTCGTCGAACGCGCCGGGGGCCGAGTGGTGCGATCGCGGGTTCTCCGGACCACCGGCGTGCCCGAGTCCAGCCTGGCCGAGGCCGTCGGCGAGGTGGAGCAGGGAATCGCGCCGCTTTCCCTGGCCTACCTGCCCGGCGTCTTCGGGGTGGACCTGCGCATCACCGCGTGGGGCCTGCCGCCGGAGGAGGCGGAGGAGCGCCTGGCCGGCGCGCTCGAGCTGCTCCGGAGCCGCGCGGGCCGCTGGATCTACGCCGATGACGAGGTGGACCTCGCGGCGGTGGTGCTGGTGCGCGCCCGGGAGCGCGGCCTTCGCCTGGCCACGGCGGAATCGTGCACCGGCGGCGGGGTCGGACGCCGGCTCACCGCCATCCCCGGCAGCTCGGAGGTCTATCTTGGCGGGGTGATCGCCTATGACAACCGGGCCAAGACCGAGTTGCTCGGCGTGGACCCGTCGGTCTTCAACCGGGAGGGCGCGGTGAGCGAGGCGGTGGCCCGGCAGATGGCGGAGGAAGTCGTCCGTCGGCTCCACGCGGACCTGGGTGTCGCGGTGACCGGGATCGCCGGGCCGGGCGGCGGGTCCGAGGAGAAGCCAGTGGGCCTGGTACACTTTGCGATCGCCGGCCGGGGTGGGACGACCGCCTGGCAGCAGGTCTTCCCCGGCTCACGGGAGGAGGTTCGAGCCCGGGCCGAGCAGGCTGGGCTGAGCGGGCTCCTCGGGCGAATCCTGGGGATGCAGTAGGCCGTCATTGTTCTGCCATTCTGGCCTGTCGATTTCGGTCCCTGATCCGCTATTTTCCTCTCTGGACGTGACTCCACCCGAGAGCCCAAGTGATTGAGAACAAGGATGTTGGGGAGAACCCGGAGCTGGTTGCCGACGGCCCCGTTGCCGAGGTAGGCGACGTGGCCGGGAATCCCCGCACAGGGAACCTCCCGCTCGAGATCCCGGTCGAGGCGATTCGGCGGCTGGAGGACGAGCTGGCGGAACTCCGTGATCGCCAGCTCAGGCTCGCCGCGGAGTACGACAACTTCCGGAAGCGCGCGGCCCGTGAGCGGGACGAACTCACTGCCCGGTCGCAGGCGGCGCTGGTGGTTCGCCTGCTTGATGTGCTGGACGATCTCGATCGGGTGGTGGCGGGAGGGGCCGGCCAGGCGGGTGACGTCGTGCAGCAGGCGCTGGTGCTGATCGACCGGAAGCTGCGCAAGGAGCTGGAGGCCTCGGGGCTCGAGCGCCTTGACCCCGCCGGCCAGCCGTTCGATCCCACCCTGCACGAGGCGGTGGCGGTGCTTCCCGCGGGGGATGACCGGCCCGACCATGTCGTGGCCGCCACATTCCAGGTCGGTTATCGCTTCAAGGGAACGCTGATTCGGCCCGCCCGGGTGCAGGTCTACTCTGCCGAGGGGCACCTCTGACCGTGGCCAGGGACTTCTACCAGGTCCTCGGTGTGCCAGACACCGCCTCGCCGGAGGAGATCAAGAAGTCCTACCGCCGGCTGGCCAAGCAGTACCACCCGGACGCCAATCCGAACAACGCCCAGGCCTCGGAGCGCTTCAAGGAGATCTCCGAGGCGCACGCGGTGCTGTCCGATGCCGAGAAGCGCAAGCAGTACGACCGGATGCGGCGGCTGGGCGCCGTGGACGGCGGCTTCCGCCGCCAGCCGTCGGGAGCCCGGGGCGGCGCTGGGGCCGAGGGGCAAGGCGCCGGGTTCGAGGGCTTCGACTTCAGTGACTTCGGCGGGCTGGGCGACATCTTCTCCTCCATCTTCGGACGCAGCGGCCGGCGCGAGGGCGCGCCCGCCGAGGCGATGGAGACGGTGGTCGAGATCCCGTTCCGGGTGGCGTCGCTCGGCGGCAAGGTTCCCGTCCGCCTGCCGATGAACGAGACCTGCCGCACCTGCACGGGCTCCGGTGCCGCGTCCGGGGCGAAGACCGAGGTCTGCCCGGAGTGTCACGGGCGTGGCTCGGTGACGTTTGGC
>JAOUIC010000171.1 GCA_029884275.1 Gemmatimonadota bacterium
CCGCCGCCGTATCCTGGCGTTCAACGCCCGCTATGGCCGGCATCGACTTGCGGGTCATCGCCACCCGTCCGGGGCTCCGGCAACCGCGGAGCGACACGCTGTGGCTGTTCCTGCCATGTCGCTGACCGACCGAACCAGGGGCATGACGTTGCCCGAGGTGCTCGTCGGCCTCGTGCTGCTCGGCGTCATCGGAGCCGCCGGCACTGCGCTGCTGCTTCGAGCCACCCGGTTCGTGTCCGTCGCTCAAGGTCGGGTGGCGATGGCCACAGCGCTCGATGCCTCACTCGGGTTTCTGGATGGCGACCTGGCCGAGGTGGCCCCGGGGGATCTGATCGGCGCGACGCCGGCTGCGATCACCTATCGCGCCATCCGGCTCGACGGGCATGCCTGCCGCGTATCCGGCGGTGTGGTGGAGATCGCCCGGCCGGGGCTCCGTGCTTCGCGCCTGCCGCAGTCCGGGCGCGACAGCCTGCTCATCCTCTCCCAGACCGATTCGGGGCCGGAGTGGGTGGCGTCGGGCATCCGGAGTGTCTCGAGCGCGCGCTGCGGAACCGAGCCGGCAATCCAGGTGGACGGCGACTCGCTGGCCCTCACAGCTGCCTTCTTCCCGGCGCCGGGCCTCGTGCCGGTCAAGGCCTTCGAGGTCATGGAGGCCCGGCTCTACTACAGCGGCGGGCAGCGCTGGCTCGGCGGGCGTTCGGTGTCGGCTGGGGAGGGAATCCAGCCCCTCGCCGGGCCGTTCGAGGCCGGAGCGAGGTTCGCGCTGACGGACTCGGCAGGCGCTCCTGCCACGGTCGCCAGCGCACGCTCGATTCTGGGGCTGATGGAGGCGGAGCGCCCCACATGGGATCGCTCACCCGGTCTCCACCGGGACACCGCGGCGGCCGCGCTCTATCCACGGAACCTCGTGCCATGAGCCGACGCGGAAGCGCACTGCTCCTCACGCTGGTGCTGATCGTCGCCCTCGGCCTGCTGGGGGCGGCGGCGCTGGACCTGGCGGATCGGCGGGTGGAATCCGCCAGGCGCGATGCGGCGCTCGTGCGGCTCAGGGCTGCCGGCCGTTCGGCGCTCGCCGCCGCGCTCGCCCGGCTCGACCCCGACTCCGCCCTGACCCTCAGCATGGGCGAGTCGAGGCGGCTGGACTCCACAACCCTCACCCAGGGGATGGTCGCGCTCGACAGCCTGACCCGGCTTGGCCCGTCCCTCTTCCAGGTTTCCGGGACCTCATGGCTCCCCGGCCGTGGCGGGGGCATCGAGGCACGCGACGCGACCCGCGAGCTGATCCAGCTGGTCGCGCTTCAGGTGACGGATACGGCGGCGGTCATCGCCGTTGGCCCCCTGCTGGTAGAGGGGAGTGCCAGCGTTTCGGGCGCGGACTGGGCCTCGTCATCCGCCCCGGCATGCAGCGCGAGCAGCGCGCCGGGTCCCGCCGCCCTAATCGGTCCATCGGGGTCGGTTCGGATTGACAGTTCGTCCGGGGCGAACCTGGCGGGGTCGCCACCTGTCCTGGTCGACTCCGCCGTCGGGCCCGGCCTGATGGACCGGCTGGCCACTGCGCCGTTCCTGATCCTCGCCGGAGCGGCCGACCACTTCCCCTCCATATCGCGGCTGACCCCGGTGCCGACCGCCAGGGGCCCGTTCTGCGACACCCGCGACTCGCTCAACTGGGGTGATCCCACGGCCGGGCTCGCGGACTGCGGAGGCTACCGTCCGATGATCCGGCTACCACGTCACTCCCTCCTGGCTGGCGGCATGGGGCAGGGGGTGCTGGTCGCGACCGGTGGGCTCCGCATCGGGGGCAGCTTCCGGTACGAGGGGATCATCCTTGCCCTGGGCGCGGTCGTGGTGGAGGATTCCGCGGTGATCTCCGGTGTGCTGGTGGGCGGGGATTCGGTGACGGTTCGCGGCGAGGCGGTGGTCACCCGCTCGAGTTGCGGGGTGCAGGAAGCCGAGAAGGCGGTTGGGCTGGTCCGCCCTCGCCCTCCCCGGGCGTGGTCCAGAGGCCCCTGACGCGGAGGGGGGATACTCACCGACTCTCGCAAAACAAGGCGATTCCTGTGCGCCTGTGTCGGGTATTGATACTACGGTTGAAGACCTAAAGTATTATTCTACAAGGACTTGCTTCATATGTACTGGGTCTGGCATATGGGTTGCCCAACGAGAGGGCGAACCACGCGGTCGGCACCCGGACGGTCCACAAGTCACACTCATGGAGGCGGTATGAATCGGAAGGGCTTCACCCTGATCGAGCTTCTGATCGTGGTCGTGATCATCGGCATTCTCGCCGCGATCGCGATTCCGAAGTTCGCCAACACCAAGCAGAAGGCGATCGTCGCATCCATGAAGAGCGACCTGCGCAACCTCGTGACCGCCCAGGAAGCGTTCTTCTCGGATAACAACGACTACGCTGGCGCCATCGTGGCGGGCGCGCAGGTCAACGGCGCCGGCGGCGCCGGTTCGGTGACCTTTACGCCGAGCACCGGTAACGTACTGGTGCTGACGTACGTGGACGCGGCCGGCTGGTCGGCGACCATGACCAACCCGGCGGTGACGGGCACGCCGAATACCTGCGGTATCTTCACCGGTCCGGTGGCCAACTCACCGAACGCGGCGGTAACCCAGGAAGGTGCTCCAGCCTGCTGGTAAGCCTCGCAGACTGACAAACGGCGGGCGGACCACAACGGTCCGCCCGCCGTTTGCTTTCCCCTCCCCCTCCCCCCGGTGGGCGGGCATCGCCACCGGCACCGGGCACGCAGCTTCCTCATAAGGCGTTGTTATTGAACAGCTTGCGATCCTGTGACGAGACTCGTTCCCGCCCCGGTTCCGGCGCGGGCATGGCTCGCGGTACGCTGTGTGCGTAGCATCACCATCCGGCTGGCATTTTTTTCTTCAACCAGAATCTCACTACTGAGATTCTAAGTCACACGAAATCAACGGTTTAGTTAGCTTGGATAAAGCAGTTTAGAGGCTTGACAAAAGCTGGAAGTGCTTGTACCGTAGCCTTCCGTTCCTTTGTCCTCTGATCCCGACAGGTCGAGCGCGTATGAGCCTGTTCAACCGCAAGAAGACCACGGTGGCCCTGGATATCGGCTCCGGCCTCATCAAGCTGGTGGCTGTGACCCACGGCGCCGGTGATCCGGTGCTGTCCAAGGTCGCCTACACCTCGGTCGTGGACGATGCGATCGTCGAGGGCGAAATCATGGACCCGGGCATCGTCGCGGATGCCATCAAGGGGCTCATGGCCTCCGCCGGCGTGAAGACCAAGCAGGTGGTGATCGCGGTCGGCGGGCGCGACGTGATCATCAAGAAGATCCAGATGGACCGGATGACCGAGGCCGAGGCGCGGTCGGTGATCCGGTGGGAGGCGGAGCAGCACGTGCCGTTCGATATGGAGAACGTGGAGCTGGACTTCCAGATCCTCGACCCCGAGGGCGAGGGGCTCCAGATGACGGTGCTGCTCGTCGCCGCGAAGCGCGAGCTGGTGGAGAACAAGGTGTCGCTGCTGGCCGAGGCGGGGCTCACGCCCAGCATCATCGACGTGGACGCCTTCGCGATCCACAACGCGTTCGAGGTCAACTATCCCGAGGAGATGCGCGGGGTCGTGGGCCTGGTGAACATCGGCCACGAGATGACCAACATCAACATCCTGGAAGACGGCGTCCCGGTGCTGACCCGCGACCTGCCGATCGGCACTCGCCGCTTCCGTGAGGACATGCAGCGGGAGCGGGGGATCTCCGCCGACGAGGCGGACCAGCTGCTCCAGGGCATCGAACGTAACGAGCTGCTCGACCCGTTCCTCGAGTCGCGCGGCGAGGAGCTCGCCGTGGGGATCGAACGGGCCGCCGCCTTCCTGCAGTCCGCCAGCCGGTCGGCCACCGGGGTCTCCCGGCTGTGGCTGACCGGGGGTGGCGGGCGCATCCCGGGCCTGACCAAGGTGCTGGGCGACCGGCTCCGGCTCCCGGTGGAGCTGGCCAATCCGCTGGCTCGCGTGCGGGTGGCGGAGGGCGTCTTCGCGACGATGAACCCGGACGAGATTTCGCCCCTGCTCATGCTTCCCATCGGCCTCGCGCTTCGTTCCGCCGCGTGAGCCCGCTGACCGGAGAACGCCATCCATGATGATCACGGTCAATCTTCGACCTGGACAGAAGCGCAGGGCCGCCGGTGGCGGCGGCGCCGAAGTCATGGCCCGGCTCAAGGCGCTCGGCGCCAGGGTCAAGGACCCCTATCTCGTCGGCTCCGTCGCGGCGTGCGCCGGTGTCGCGCTGTGGATCGGGTTTTCGCTGATCTCGACCAATGCGACCTACGGCTCACTCGGGCAGCAGCTGGAGCAGGCGCAGGAGGATCACCGGCGCTTCGACAACCTGCTGAAGCAGAAGCGCCGGTCGGAGATGATCCGGGATTCGCTGCTGGCCCAGATCACGACGATTCGCGGCATCGACGGCAACCGCTATGTCTGGCCGCACATCTTCGACGAAGTCGCCAAGGCGCTCCCGCCCTACACCTGGCTCACCACGGTCACGGCCATGCCGCCGCGGCAGCTGCCTGAAGGGGCCGACTCCACGGCGGTTCCGCCGCTGGTGTTCCGGATCGAGGGCCGAACCATGGACCTGCAGGCCTACACCCGGTTTCTGCGCCAGCTCGAGGCGTCTCCCTGGGTGGCCGGCGTGACGCCGATGGAAGCCAAGACCATCGTCGACAAGGAGCGCCCGGTGACACAGTTCAGCATTCAGGCGGAGTTCGATCGTGCGGACTCGGCTTACATCCGGACCGTACCGCTCACCCAGTCGGTGAGGTGACCCATGGCCACCATTCCTCCTGAACGTCAGGTCCCCATCCTGCTCGGCCTGCTGGCCGCGGTGGTGGGCTACGTCGGGTACACCGGCACCGGTCTCGACACCGTCGGGCTCCGGGGCGTGAGCCAGACGCGCGACAGCATCGTGAGCCGCCAGCGGGCGATCGACTCGCTCACCGCGCGGACCGACAGCGCCAAGAAGCT
>JAOUIC010000172.1 GCA_029884275.1 Gemmatimonadota bacterium
GTGGGCGCCGTTCTGCTGCGGGCAGCCGGGGTGAATGCGCTGGTGCTGGATGCCGACGCGCATCCACCAGACGTTGAGTTGCGAGAGGCCGTGAATCCCGCTGGTGGCGAAGGGCACCCCATTGTCGGTCCGGATCGCCGCGGGAAGGTCGTAGGTCCGGAAGGCGCGCTCAAAGACGATCCGCGCGCCTGCCCCGTGGGTCGACGGCAGGCCCTGGCAGGTCAACAGGTACCGGGTGTGCTGGTCCGCGATCGTGAGCGGATAGCAGTACACGCCATCACGGGTCGTGAACTGCCCCTTGAAGTCGGCCGTCCACAGGTCATTGGGGGCATGGGTCGTCGGGGGCACCACGCCGGGATGCTGGTGGGGCCGCCGCCGGCGCCGCTTCGGCACCAGGCCGTGGCGGGTCAGGAGATCATTGACGGTGCTGACCGCGGGCCACTCGACCGTCGGATGCCGGGGGTCGAGATAATCCAACAGCTTGCCGGCACCCCAGTCCGGGTGCTTCCGCCGCGTGGCGCACAGCAGCTCCGCGAGGTCCGCCGGGATCCGGTGGGGGCAGGAGTGGGGCGCTCGGCTCCGCGGGGCGAGGCCCGCCCGGCCGTGGGCCTCAAACCGGTCGAGACACTGATAGCCGGTCTTCCGGCTGATCCCGTAGCGGGCACAGAGCTCGGTCACGGTATACAGCCCCAGCCGGTGGTCGGTGATGAACTGCAGCCGCTGGTCCATGGGGTCGGTCTCCAGCCAAGGCATCGGTCTGACTCCCGTCACAGGGTAGACCGTGCAGTGTAGAAGGAGTGTTACCCATGTACCCGGACAGATCTGTCACCTATGTACCCGGTTTGTACCAGGCAGCCAAACGTCCGCTGACATCGCGCGCCTCGGTCCTCAGCTCGGGCGGGGCCGTCAGCCAGCATCGGGGGGAAAGCCAAGCCGCCGGACCCCTTCGGGGTCCGGCGGCTGGTCGCGCGGGGTGCGCGGTGCTACGGGGCCGGCACGGTGAACGTCACGCTCGCGCTGCTGGACAGCCCGCCGCCGTCTCGCACTGTCAGCGACCAGGTCCGGGTTCTCCCCGCGCTGAACGTGAAGGTGAAGACGGGCTGGGAGGAGATGATCGATGGCCCACCCGGGTACCACTCGTACGCCGTGATGCCCACATCGTCAGTCGACCCCCGACCATCGAAGGTGCAGGTCATCCCCGAGCACGTCACCGTCGGCCTGGCCACCGGCGCCTGGTTGGTCCCGCTGCTCAGGGTTACGGTCTTGGTAAGCGAGCTGGTCAGTCCGCCGCCATCGGTCACTGTGAGCCTGACCTGGTACGAGCCGGCCGCGGCGTAGGTGTGCGACGGGGTCGGGCCGGTACCGGTAGTGCCGTCTCCGAAAGCCCAGCCGTACGATACGATCCCGACGTCATCGGTGGAGCCGGTGCCGTTGAAGCTGCAGACCCGGGTGGTGTTGTTGCAGCTGGACGTGAAGCTCGCCACCGGAGGCTGGTTGGTGGGAGGCGTCGTGCCTGGGATCACCCAGTTGCTCACGATTCCCCTGGTCCGGTCGAAGCTCCGGGTTCCCAGCGTGGCGTTCTCGACCAGAAACGCGATCGCCCCCACCCCGCAGAGTCCCTTGTAGGTCCAGCTCACGACCCCGGACGCGTTGGTGGTGCCGGTGACCGGAAAGTTGGTCCAATAGTCGTCCAGGAACCGGCCGCTCACCCGTACGTTGGCGAGCGGGGCTCCCGTCTCGCTGGTGAGCGTCGCCCTCGCCGTGGTGAGGTTGTACATCTTGCCGCCCTGGAAGCAGCTCCCCGGAAACGCCGGGTCCTGCACGAACTGCCCGGTCACCACCAGCGAACTCGACACCAGGCAGTTGGCTCCGCAGGCGGCAGCCGGCGTCAGCTTCATCAGCCGCTGGCTGCGGCCGATCATGACCCTGGCCAGGATCTGCCCGGCGTTGTTCATCGAGCCGGCGTTGCCGATGGTCGCTCCCGGGTACGCGGGCGAGAGCAGTGCGGCGAGGGGTTGGCCCACGCCGGCCGGACCCGGTGCGATCATCGCGGTGCTGAGCACGGTGAACGAGATATCCTGGGCCGCGTTGATGGACCCCAGGCCGGCCTGGCTCATCATGCCGGTGCCGGCACTCGAGATCTGCTGCCAGGTGCCGCCTCGGGACAGCCGGAACGGGTAGACCAGATTCTGGGTACTCGTGGAGACCAGGAAGTGGGCCTGGTCACCGTTGTCGTTAATGGCGCTGCCGTTGGATCCTGCGCCGACGAATCCCCGCGGCGTGGCTGGCAGCGGCAACACGCTGGCCGGATTGCCCAGTTGATACCAGGAGCCCCACGTCACCACCTTGCCGCCCGGGCTCATGGCCGCGGGGCGCTCATTGGGGTAACCCAGGGTCTTGAGGTTCACCATGCCGGTGGCCTGGGACCACATGAAGGGCACGGTGACCGTCGGGATCGCGCCTCCAAGGGTCGACCATCCCACCATCCGGCCCGCATCGTCGAGCCCGAAGACCTGTGCGCTCGAGGTGCCCGGGAAGACGCCGAGATCCTGGGCGGTGTAGCCGGTGCCATTGGGGGTCCAGACTGCCGCGTGGGTGGTCGAGCCCGGGAGGCCCACGAAACCACCGATCAGGCCATTGTTGTTGATGTAGAAGGGCCATTGGTAGCTGCTGGAATACCCCGGGACGGGGGGCAGCTCGATCCGGTGGCCGCCCCGCCACACGACGACGTCCTCCGGCGGCAGGCAGAAGGAACCGCAGCCGGTGTCGCGATAGGACCTGCCCACCACGTCGCCGGCGTCGTTCAGATCCCAGCCGCTGGCCGCTGTGCCCACGAAATCAGCGACATACATGCTGGCGATCTGGGACGCCATCGCCCCATGGACGCCGGTCGCCGAGGTGGTCGGTTCAAGCTGGTTCTCCCTGCAGCCGGCCAGCATCATGCCGGCAGCCGCAATCATCGCGAGTTTCCCGCATTGGCTCAGACGCATAGGCGCCTCCTTCTCCGCGATCCACGATGTGGCAGGACATGAGTCCAGACTGGAAACTAGCGCGGCGCAGCCGGAAGATATCGTGAACTCCCGACGAAGGGACTCTTACCCGCCGGTGGCGGACGGGAAACGCTCCTTTGACATCGCGCGCCCAGGCCTGCAGCTTGGGCCGGACCGTCAGGCCGCTGACCGCAGGGAGAGGAGGACTGCCTTGACGCCACTCCGAAGCCCGCAGGCCCCACGCCACCACTGGCACCTCGCTCAGCGCATGATGCGATCAGGAGCGGCCCTGCTTCCGCTGGCGGCAGCCACCCTGATGCTCGGGATGGGGATCTACCACTGGGTCGAAGGCTTGTCGTGGTCCAGCGCCTTCTTGAATGCCGCCATGCTTCTCGGCGGCATGGGACCCGTTGATCAGCTGCACACCGAAGTGGGCAAGTGGCTTGCTGGGCTGTATGCGCTCTTCGCCGGCGTCATGTTCCTCGTGGTCGCGGGTGTGATGCTCTCGCCGGTGATCCACCATGTCCTGGAGCACTGGGGAGCCGCTTCGCCTGAGCCCTCGACTGATCCGGACAGGTCCGGGTGAAGAGGCGTTCGCGTGCTTGTGGCCGCCCCACCATGCGGCTCGAGCGCAAACCGTCAGCTCTCACCGTCCGTGGAGGTATGTGGAGGCCCCTCCGATCTGCCGGTGACCTGATGGGCCTCGCTTGCCTGTCCGTGGCTTGCGGTGGCTCAGGCATGGTCGTCGCCAGTTCCGTCGAGGTCACCTCGCGTGCCAACGAGATCCCGTTCCTCGGTCCGGTGCCCGTACGTGGCCCACGCAGGGGACTCGGTTTCGACTTCCAGCCACCGGGCGAATCTCACAAGGCCAGCCGCATACACGCGGTGCTCGTCGCGGCCAACGGCCGGCGAGACACACTCCGCAGCCCCAGCTTTGACCGCCGCGGCGAGGCCCGCGTCCGCCTCATGGCTCGCGAACCCGAGGCCACGGTCCTGACCGAACCGCCCGGAACCCGGTACCGCGCGGTCGAGCTCTGGTCGGACATCCCCGTGAGGATTCGCACCGTGCGGTGGTGGAGCGGCCGCTAGGCCGCAGGGGCCTGGTCGCTCCCAGGCCCGAGAACCCTTACCGGTGATCGGCAATGCTTTTCCTCACTGGTAGTTACCGCCCCGCCCTCTTGCCCAACGACCAGCCGGGCGACATCATGGGCTGAAGCAGCGTGTCCTCGCCGCAGGCCCAGTGCGCATCGCCTCGCGTTGTCGAGGCACACGGTACGTGACCCGTTCTGCACACGAAGCCGTCCTACCCCGAGTTACGGCGATGGCGTACGCTGCGAGGGGGGGTCGGGTGGCCGGTCGGAGTATCTCGATCCGTGCAGCCCAAGTACAAGTTCGCCAGACTGAGAGGGGAATAGCTATGCGACCCTGCATCGAGGCTGTCCACCCGGTCCTGGGGTCCCTCGACGTGGGTGCGTCGATCCAGTTCTATGAGCAGTTGGGTTTCGTTCGGGCCTTCGGTGGTCCCCCGGAGAACTCTCGCTATGCTGCGATCCAGAGAGACCGTGTGGAGCTTCACCTTCAGTGGCAGGACGCCAAAGAGTGGGAGCGGATTGGCGACCGCCCTACCTATCGCTTTGTCGTGGCGGACGTGGACGGGCTCTATCGAGAGTTCCGGGATGCTGGCGTCTCGGAGAACATTAAGCCCGTCGCTGACACATCTTGGGGTACTCGCGAGTTTCACCTTCGAGACCCCGATGGGAACGGGTTGCAGTTCTACCGATCGTTGTGATGATGGCGGTTTGTCAAGGTACTCGGGGGCGCCGGCGAACAACCGGTTGCAGCGGACAGTCCGCTTCGCGGCCTGCCGCTGAACCGAAGCGTTTGGCGGACCACGGATCTAGCGCACGCATTCGAATCGCTGGCGCCTTGGGATCGTCACCAGGTATTATGGAGCGCGGTCATTTCCGCTCGGATTCCGGACGATCCGGTTGCAACGTAGGCTGA
>JAOUIC010000173.1 GCA_029884275.1 Gemmatimonadota bacterium
GATGACTTTGCCGGCCTGGCCGTCCTTGATGACCTGGATCGCTTCCGCGATCTGCTCCAGGCGGAACCGGTGGGTGATGACCGGCCGCGGGTCGAGCTGCCCGGAGCGGAGCAGCCGGAACATCTGCTGCCAGGTGTCGTACATGCGCCGGCCGGTGACGCCGTACAGTGTGAGCCCCTTGAAGATGATGTCGCGGGCGAAGTCGACCTCGGTGGTCCGGCTCGGAGTGCCCAGGAGGTTGACGCGTCCCCCAAGGCGCGCGGCGCTGAACGCCGTCTGGTGACCCGCGGGATGTCCGCTCATCTCGCAGACCAGGTCGACGCCCTCGCCGCCGGTCAGCTCACGACAGCGGGCGACCACATCGTCGTTGGCGGGATTGAGTGTCACGTGCGCGCCCATCTTCCTGGCGAGCTCGAGCCGCATCGGATTGAGGTCGCTGGCAATGACCAACGACGCCCCGGCCGCGCGTGCGACGCCCACGGCGAAGCACCCGATCGGGCCGCAGCCAAGTACCAGGATCGCGCTTCCGGGCACCTTGCCGCCCTCGAGGACGGTGTGCACCGCGTTCCCGGTGGGATCCATGATGGCGCCGATTTCCGTGGGGATCCCGTCCAGCTTCATGACGTTCGAGGCCGGCATCGCGATGAACTCCGCGAACGCGCCGTCCCGGTCGACTCCGATGATCCGGGTACGGTGGCAGACGTGGGCGTCAGCGGTCCGGCAGGGAAGGCAGTGGCCGCAGACGATGTGGCCCTCCGCCGTCACCAGGTCGCCGACGGCCAGCAGCTGCTCGGCCCGCGCCTCCTTGCCCATGTCCACGATCTCGCCGGCGAACTCATGCCCGATGGTCACCGGTGGCTTGAGCCGGCCGCTGGCCCACGCATCCCATTCCCAGATATGCAGGTCGGTGCCGCACACGCCGGCATGGCGCACCTTGATCAGCACATCCGCCGAGCCCATCGACGGGAGGGGTACCTCGCGCAGTTCCATGCCCGGACCGGGGCGGGTCTTCACCAGAGCGCGCATTGGATGGGACCAGGAGTGGGCTGTGAACCTGGGGAACGGGCTGAATCGGCCCGCCGGAGTGCCATGAAGGTAATTCGCGGCGGCTCAGCGGGGCAGAGTGGCGAGGAACCGCGTGAGGATCTGGTGAAAGCCCGCGGCATGGGTCGATGGGAACCGGTGGCCGGCCTCCGGGATCGTGTCGCGCCGCGCCTCCGGGAGGCAGGACGCCAGACCGTCCAGTGTGGTCCGGAAACGGAGGGGCGACTGACCGCCGCCGACCAGCAGCATGGGTACGTGGAGCCGTCCCACGTGGGCGCAGCTTACTGCCGGCTGGGGTGA
The DNA here is from genome assembly GCA_029884275.1 of Gemmatimonadota bacterium. Lineage (GTDB taxonomy): Bacteria > Gemmatimonadota > Gemmatimonadetes > Gemmatimonadales > GWC2-71-9 > JADJOM01. The sequence goes on from JAOUIC010000173.1 coordinate 1,345, forward strand.
CGCGCTCGACCGAAGGGTGTGTGCGTTGTCGCTCAACTGCTCTCGATCCCTGGGGGACAGGCGGGACCAGGCGTCCTCGCCACGCCAGGCGTCAAAGAGGACGCGCGCCGCGATCTCCGGCTGGCGTCCGGGATCACGCGCCAGAGCCTCGGCGTAGGTTCGCCTGGTCCAGTCAGCGACCTGCGCCCGGTAGGCAGAATCCTCGATCATCGAGTCCGCCACCGGCTCCGCCAGCACGACTCCCCCGATCAGCTCCGGGAAACGGAGCGCCGCCTGCAGGACCACGCCTCCGCCCCAGGAGTGTCCGACCAGCACCGGCTTCTCGAGGCGGAGGGCGCGAATCATGGCGGCGAGGTCGGCCGCGCTGGCTTCATACCCGGCTGGGGGATCATCGGGCCGCCAGGGATTGGGGGCGTGATAGCGCCGGCTGTAGGCGATGAAGTGGATGGAATCGGAGCCGGCGGCCCGGAGCGAGTCCCAGAAGCGGTAGTCGCTGAGGGCGCCGTGTACCAGAATCACCGGTCGGCCGGCCCCAGACTCGGCGTAGGCGAAGCGGTAGCCGTTCGCCAGCACTGCCTGGAGCGCGCCCGCCTGCTGTTGCGACAGCGCAGGACTGCCCGGCGCGAGGAGCAACAGGGCGGTAAGGGCGAGGCGTCGCATCAGAGAATGGCGCGGGTCAGTCCGCCGTCGACCGAGAGCACCGTGCCGGTGATATAACGCGCCGGCTCCGAGGCGAGGAAGGTCACGGCCGCGGCAAACTCGCCGGGATCGCCGATCCGGCGCATGGGGACGGCCGCGCCCATGTCCGCCAGCATCGCTTCGGCGCTCTTCCCTTCGCGTTGGCCTCGGGCCGCTGCCAGCTCCCGCAGGCGGTCCGTGCCAAAGAGGCCGGGGCAGAGCACGTTCACGGTGATCCCCGCGGTCGCCACCTCGTCCGCCAGCGCTTTCGCGAATCCCAGTACGCCGGCCCGGGCGGTGGTGGAGAGAATCAGAGCCGGGGAGGGCTGCCGCGCGGCGACGGACGTCAGGCAGAGGATCCGGCCCCAGCCCCGCGCCGCCATGTGGGGCACCGCGGCACGGCAGAGGTGGACGGTGGAGAGGAGAGAGGTGTCCAGCGCCCGCTGCCAGGCTGCTTCGTCGTGCTGGTCGAACTGGCCGGCGGGGGGACCGCCGGCGTTGCACAGCAGGATGTCGGGGCCGCCGAGGGCCCGGTGGACCGACTCGACCAGGGAGGAGCACGCGGACGGGTGGCTCACGTCGGCGGCGAATCCTGCCACTCCTGCTGCGGCGCCGCCCAGCCGCTTCACCGCAGCTGCCAGCTTGTCCTGTCCCCGGCCGTTGAGAGCGATGGTCACCCCTTCGGCGCGGAGCCCTTCCGCCACGGCGTAGCCGAGGCCCGAGGAACCGCCGCAGACCAGCGCGACGCGGTCACGAAGGCCGAGATCCATGGATCGTCAGGCCATGACGGCGGCGCCCACCGGCTCGATCCGGACCGCGCTGATCTTGAACGAGGCGATCTTGGCGTAGGGGTCCAGCGCCGGGTTGGTGAGGAGGTTGGCGGCCGCCTCGCGGAAGTGCATCGGGATGAACACCTGCCCCTGGGCCTGTCGCTCGGACACCCTGACGGCGATCAGCAGCGAGCCGCGGCGGGAGGTGACCCGGACGGTGTCTCCCTCCCCCACTCCCAGGGTGGCGGCATCCTCCCGGCTCACCTCGACGATCGGCACCGGCTCGCGGGAGTCGAGTCCCTCGGAGCGCCGTGTCATAGTGCCGGTGTGCCAGTGGTACATCTGGCGGCCGGTGTTCAGCACGAAGGGGAACTGATCGTCGGGCAGTTCACTCGGCGGCAGGAACTCGACCGGTACCAGGATGGCCCGGCCGTCGGGCGTCGGGAAGCTGTCGGCGAACAGGAAGGGAGTGCCATCGCTGTCCGCATCGGGCACGGGGTACTGGATGGCCCGCCGCTTCTGGAGCCTCTCGTAGCTCACGCCGCGCCAGGACGGGGTCACCGAGGCGATCTCCGTCATGACGTCGGCGGGGCCCCGCCACGGCGTCTCGAGGCCGAGCCGGTTGCTCAGGTCGACCAGGATGTCGAGGTCCAGCCGGGCCTGCCCCGGAGGGGGCACCGCAGGATCGGAGAGCTGGATGTGGCGGTCGGTGTTCGCGAACGTGCCCTGCTTCTCTGCGAACGAAGACCCTGGCAGCACCACGTCGGCCCAGCGTGCCGTCTCGGTGAGGAAGAGGTCCTGAACCGCGAGAAACTCGAGGCTTCGGACCCAGTGCTCGGCATGGGCGATGTTGGGGTCCGAGATGACCGGGTTCTCGCCCATGATGTACAATCCGCGGATCGGGCTCGAGTCATCGACCATCTCGGTCACCATCATCCCCTTCTCGAGCGAGAGGGATTCCTCCGGGACGCCCCAGGCGCTGGCGTATTCGGCGCGGACGTCGGGGTCGGTGACCGATCGGTAGTCGGTGTACGCGAAAGGGATCGCGCCCATGTCGCTCGAACCCTGGACATTGTTCTGGCCCCGGATGGGGATCATCGCGGCGCCCCACCGCCCGATCATGCCGCAGACCAGCATCAGGTTGAGCAGGCTGGCAACGATGTCGGTGCCGGTCGAATGCTGGGTCAGGCCCATCGCCCAGAGTGTCGAGGTGTTGGGCCCGCGGGCGTACAACTCCGCCGCTCGCCGGATGGTGTCGGCGGGGATGCCGGTGATCTTCGCCGCCGTCTCCGGCGTGTAGGGCTGGACCGCGGCTCTCAGCCGGTCGAAATCGCGGGTCCGCGCCGCCACGAACGCCTGGTCGACCAGCCCCGCTGTGATGACATGGTTGAGCATGCCGTTGTACAGCGCGACGTCAGTCCCGGGGAGCATCTGCAGGTGGACGTCCGCCATCGAGGCCAGTTCGGTCCGCCGGACATCCGCGACGATCAGCCTGGCACCGCGCGCGACCGCGCGCTTGATCAGGGCACCGAACACCGGGTGGGTTTCCGTGGTGTTGGCACCGGAAATGAAGATGACGTCGCAGGCCTCCTCGATCTCCCGCATCGAACCGGAAGCGGCCGCAGTGCTGAGGGCGCGGTTCATGGCCGCGACGGAGGTGGAGTGGCAGAGCCGGGTGCAGTGATCGACGTTGTTGGTGCCCAGCCCCGCCCGGACCAGGCGCATCAGGGCGTAATTCTCCTCGTTGCTGCACTTGGCCGAGGCGAGCGCCGCCAGCGCCCCGGGTCCGCGCTCGTCCCGGATACGGATCAACTCCTGGGCGACCAGGCTCATGGCCTCCTCCCAGGTGGCCTCGCGGAAGGCGGAGTACCAGGCCGCCGGCGTCGCCACCCGGTCCCGGACATCTTCGCCTTCGAGCACGGGGAGTCCGGTCGTCCGTGACTTGCCGACGCTCCGTTCGGGCGGGCGGGGCTTTCCCATGCGGCCCATCTCCGCAATCGTCTGCCAGGGGCCCTCCCTGTGGCGCGGCGCTTCACCGGTCCAGACCCAGCGAGTGCCCTCGCGCAGCCATCCCTTGCGGATCAGCGGGGTCTGGAGCCGGTCGCGATGCTGGGGGAAGTCGTAGCCGAAGCGGCCTTTCACGCAGGTCGATCCCTGGTTCGGGGAATACTCCTCGATCCACGGGAGGTCACCCCGCTT
>JAOUIC010000174.1 GCA_029884275.1 Gemmatimonadota bacterium
CCCTGCTGGCGCAGGGCATGGGCGCTCTCGGCGCCGACGTGCGCCGCCTGACGGCACGCATCGTGGGCGGCGCCAGCATGTTCTCCAGCCTGGCGGGCGCGGGATCGATCCAGATGGGGGAGCGCAACGTCGTCGCGGTGCGGGAGGTGCTGGGCCGGATGAACATCCCGATCATCGGTGAACTGATCGGCGGAACCATCGGCCGGTCGGTCTGGTTCGACGTGGGCGGGGGCCGGGTGAGCGTGCGTTCGGTGGGGGCTGGTGAACACAGTCTCTGAGGTCCCCGGCGTGCTGGTGGTGGACGACAGCCCCTTCTTCCGGAGACTGGTCTCGGAGATGATCGCCGCGTCGGGCGAGTTCCGCGTGGTCGGGACGGCGTCGAATGGCCGGGAGGCGCTGGAGCAGGTCCACGCCCTGCAGCCCGACATCGTGACCATGGATCTCGAGATGCCCGAGGTGAGCGGCCTCGAGGCGATCGGCTACATCATGTCCGAGTCGCCGCGCCCGGTGATCGTGGTGAGCGCGGAGGCAGGTGCCGGGTCCCCCAGAGCCATCCGTGCGCTGGAGCTCGGCGCGGTCGAGTTGGTGCTGAAGGACGAGGCATCAGGGCGCGGATCGGCGCTCCGGCTGGCTCCGCGCCTGCTGGGCGCGCTGCATGCCGCCGTGGCCGCCGACATCACGCGGGTGCCGGCGCTGGCGCGCCCCCGGGTGACGGCCGGGACCGTGGTTCGGCCGGCCGGCGAAGCCCGGCGGGTCCTGGCCATCGCGGCCTCCACTGGCGGGCCCCGGGCGCTGGCCGAAGTGGTGCCGGGCCTGCCGGTCGGGCTCGAGGCGGCGGTCGTCATCGTGCAACACATGCCGCCCGGGTTCACCCGGAGCCTGGCCGACCGGCTCAACGGGCTGAGCGCACTGCGGGTGGTCGAGGCGGAAGACGGCATGGAAATGCGGGCCGACACCGCGTACATCGCGCCCGGCGATTATCATATGCGAATCGCCGAACATGCCGGGGCGCTGCGCCTCGTCCTCGACCAGGGAGCGGCGGTCTGGGCCGTCCGGCCCGCGGCCGACCCCATGATGCACTCTGCGGCCAGGCACTTCCGGTCGGCTGCCATCGGTGTGGTCCTGACCGGCATCGGGCGGGACGGCGCCATGGGACTCCTGGCGATTCACGATGCGGGCGGTATCGGGATCGCCCAGGACCGGGCCACGTCCACTGTGTACGGGATGCCCGGCGCGGCCCTGGAGGCGGGGGGGACGGACTACGTGCTCCCGCTGGGCTCCATCGCCGAGCGGGCCGGCTCCCTCCTCCGGGAGGTGCCGCGGCGATGAGCGGACTCGGTCTGCTGATCCTGCGGTCGGCGGACCGCACGATGGCGGTGCGCGTCGAGGTGGTCATCGAGGTTGGCGACCGGGGGACGTGGCAGGTGGTACCCTCCCGCCTTCCCGCGATGCGTGGAGTCGTGATGGTCCGTGGCCGCCTCGTGCCGCTCATCCACCTCGGGTCCCTGTTGGGGAATCAGCTGGCGCCGCCGGAACCGGCGCCCGTCATGGTGGTGGCCGAGTCGCGCGGGCAGTGGGTGGCGCTGGAAGTGGATGAAGTGGACACTGCCTCCGCGGGCGACCTGGTCGCCGACGAGCAGGCGGGGGGCCTGCCGGGGCTGAGTGCCGGAGCCCTGAAGCGGGACGACAAATGGATCCCGGTCCTCAACCTGGAGGCGCTGGCAACACGGTGGCAGGAACCCGCGACCAAGGCGTGACGACCGCCGACGAGCTGCAGTTCGTCGTCTTCCGTCTGGGAACTCAGCAGTTCGCCCTGGCCATCACCCAGGTCGAGCGCATTCTCCGTCACGAGCCCCCCGCGCCCATCCCGGAAGCCCCGGACTTCCTCGAAGGCGTCGTTCCCTACGCGGGCGGCGTCGTCCCCGTGATCGATCTCCGCAAGCGACTCGGCCTCGACCCGGCGTTGCGGGAAGAGACCCGCATGGTGGTCGTCCAGCTGGACGACCAAAACGTCGCGGTCGTCGTGGACCAGGTCGTGGAGGTGCTGAGGGTCGATTCCCGCGGCATCACCTCGCCGCCGCGGATGGTGCGCGGCCTCGCGGCCAAGTACATCAGCGGGATCATCTCCCGCGAGGGTGGGACCATCGTGATCCTCAACGCCACGTGCCTCCTGAACAGCACCGAGCGGCTGGCCCTGACCGAGGTACGGCCGTGAGCGGCGCGCCGGAGCGCGATTCCCTGGTGCTGGCCTACCGCCAGCAGTATGGCGAGATCGCCGGGAGGCTCGAACGAGCTTCCTCCGCCTCGGAGCGGGAGGTGGTGAAGCGGGAGATCATCGCCCTGTTCCGGGCGGTGGACTCCGCCCTCACCGAACTGGGCCAGCTCAAGGAAGAGATCCGGGTTCTGGTGGACCGGTTCAAGCAGACTGCCCCCGCCACGACGACGGCCAGCGCCCCGCAATTCACCGGCGCCCGGCCGGTGGTGCAGCAGGATCACCTGGGCGCCTCCACCTACATCGAGAAGGGCTGGAGCCTCATCTCGCTCGGCGACCACGTCGGTGCGATTCAGGCGCTCACCCGCGCGCTGGAGCTGGCACCTTCGGAAACCCAGGCACAGTCGCTGCTCGGGTGGGCCCAGATGCTGCATGAGGATTACGATGACGCGCTCGCCACGTTCTCGCGCGTGCTGATGAAGGAGCCGGCGAACTCGCTGGCCCGGATCAACGTGGGGTACATCTGCCTCAAGAAGCGGATCTTCGGTGAGGCCATCGAGCATCTCTCCAAGGCGATCCGCCTGGACAACGACCGCAAGGCGACTCTCTACGCCCACTACTACCTCGGTTTGGTCTACCTGGAGCGGGAGATGTACGAGGACGCCGTGACTTTCTTCGAGAAGACGCTGAAGCTCGGGCCGAACCTCATCGAGGCCCATTTTGAGCTGGGCCGGGCACGCTGGTTCCTGGGGGATCGGGACGGTGGCCGGACCGCCTGGGCCGATGGATTCAAGGCCAACAAGTTCAATCCGTGGGGCAAGCGCTGCAAGGAAATGCTCGACCTCACGGCTTCCGGGGGAGAACCGCCGCGAACTGGCACCTGAGTCTCGCGCTGGCGGTCCTTCAGGGACCCACGCTGGGTGTGCAGGTCGGCCAGGTGACCGTGGTGGCACCGCCGGCCTATCGTGCCCGGGCCGTGGCGCTCGCGGAACGAGTGGATGGGCCGATGGACTTCCCGGGGCTCGGACGGCTCACTGCCGAGCCGTTCGTCCTCGTCCTGGCCGAAGACTCGCTCGCCCTCGCCCGCCTCAGCCGGGGCCGCGCGCCAGGCTGGGGGGCGGCGGTGGCCTTTCCCCGGGCCCGGACCGTCATGCTCAGGGCCGACCTGCCCAATCTCGAGCGGACGCTGCATCACGAGATCGCGCACCTCACGCTCCGCGCCGCAGTCCGTACGTACCTCCCGCTCTGGTTTGACGAAGGGTACGCCACGCTGGCCGCGGGCGAGCTGGACGGCATGATGCAGCTGGAGCTCAACCTCGCCGTGGCGCTGGGGCGCGTGCCCGGCCTCCGCGAGCTCGATGGACGGCTGCGAGGATCGGCATCCGATGCGAGCACCGCCTACGCCCTCGCGGCCACCGCCGTCGCCGAGCTGATGCGCCGGCCGCCTGACCGCGACTTGCGGGCCCTGCTGGCGCGGCTCCGGGCGGGGGAGCCGTTCGCGCTGGCGCTGGAGAGCGCGGTGGGCCTGTCGGAGGATCGATTCGAGGTGCTGTGGCGGAAAGGACTTCGGCGCCGGTACGGGCTCATCACCTGGCTCGCCGCGGGCGGGTTCTGGCTGCTGGTGGCGCTCAGCGTCTTCATCATCACCTGGTACAAACGGGAGAGGGATCGTCCCCGGCGCGCCGCCCTCGATGTGGACTGGAACTTGCCTCCGGCAGAAGGTGACGGGACCTCGGGCAGCATCCCCGATGGCCCGGTTGACCAGAGCAAAGGCGAACGCTAAGTTCAATCCTCATGCCAATTTCCGACTCCAGCAGCGGCGGCGCCCAGCTCCGGTTCGGCCGCCGGAATGTCCTCCTTTTGGGAGCGGCCATCGTCTCATTGGTGGTCGGCTACCTCTGGCTCCAGGCTGGCGGCACCACCGGGGCGGCCACGCTGCTGGTGATCGGATACTGCGTCCTGTTCCCCCTCGGGATCGCGCTGTGAAGACGCTCGCGGGGCGGATGCGGTCGCCACATATCCGGGGCGAATAGCTCAGCTGGCCCAGAGCGCCTGCCTTACACGCAGGATGTCGGGGGTTCGAATCCCTCTTCGCCCATGGTGAAGCGGACCGGCGCGGTAGCACCGCCGGGTGGTTTCAACCTGATTTCTCAGTGGAGAACGTTTCATGCCTCTCGGACGTTCGTGTGCGCTGATGCTATCCGCGGCGGTCCTGGCGACGTCGGTCTCGGCGCAGATCCCCCGGGGTCCCCGCACCGGCCAGCCCACTTCCGCCGTGCCGCGGCTTCTGGTAGGGAATCCCCACAGCTTCACCGCGCAGGACTCGGCGGCGTCGATCGCCATCGGTGAAGGGTTGCGGCAACGGATTGACAAGCTGGCGAATGCGCAGTTCCGGGTGCTGACCCGGAAGGAGATGAACGACGCTCTCGACCAGTTCGGCTATCCGATCGATGCCATCCTGCACCTGGCGCCGGCACGGAGCCTCGCCCAGGCGCTGAACGCCCGGGTGATGGTCTACACCACGCTCACCCACCAGGGCGACCGGTTCGTCGCGACGGCACGGGTTGCGGGACTCACTGAGGAGGCCGGCAACGTAGTAGTCAAGACCCAGGCCGCGGGACAGTCGCCTGCGGAGTTCGGCGCCAGCCTGGGCGACGGGTTCGCGCCGCTCTTCAAGGTGTGGCAGGAGGCCCGC
>JAOUIC010000175.1 GCA_029884275.1 Gemmatimonadota bacterium
TCCACGGCACCACCGAGTCCTACTTCTTCCCGCCGGTGGCGCAGGCCCAGAACGCCAACCTGCCGCCGCGGACCTACGACTGGTTCGAGCGCTTCGGCCGGGCCAACGGAGCGGCCTTCGACCGGTACGGCTGGCAGTACTTCGTGCGCGACGTGTTCGACTTCTTCTACCCCGGCTACATCGACACCTGGCCGTCCATGCGGGGGGGAGTGGGGATGACCTTCGAGACCGACGGCGGCCCCGAACTCCGCAAGCGGAAGGCCGACGGCTCGGTCGTCACCCTCGAGATGGCCATCGCGCATCACTACACCGCGTCGCTCGCCACCCTGGAGTACGCAGCGGCGCACGGCCCCGAACGACTCGCCGACTTCTACGCCTTCCACGCCTCCGGCATGGCCGAGGCACGCAAACGGCCGTTCCGCCGCGTGGTGTTCACCTCCGCCGATTCCACTCGCGCCCTCTGGCTCGCCCGCCGCCTCGCCAGCGAGGAGGTCGAGGTCACCCGCCTCACCCAGCCCTGGACCACCGCTCGAGCCAACCCCTATCTCGGCGGCGCCGCCCGGAAAGAGACCTTTCCCGCGGGGGCCTACGTCGTGGACCTGGCCCAGCCGCAGGCGAGGCTCGCCACCACCGTGCTCGAGCCTCGCGCCGCGTTCGACTCGAGCTTCGTCCGGAAGCAGGTCGAGGCGTACCAGCGGAACCAGCGCCGCGCCCCGGGCGAGCCCCAGGAAGGCTACGAGTTCTACGACGTCACCGCCTGGTCGCTTCCGCTCACCCTCGGCCTCGACGCCTGGTGGACCGATGACACCGCCCGCGTCACCGGCGCGAGGGCGACCGCGGCCGATTCGCTGGCAGTACCGGACGCGCCGGCACGCGCGGGCTCGGCGTATCTCTTCGGCAACCAGGACGAAGCCGGCGCCCGGCTCGCCATGCGCCTGCTGCGCGAGGGCTTCCGCGTGGGCGCCGCCACCCGCCCGATCGTGGCCGGAGGCCGTAAGTACCCGCCCGGCACTTTCGTGGCGCGCACCCAGCGCAACCCGGCGACACTCCACCAGCGGATCGCGGCGCTGAGCCGGGAGGTGCGCGCACCAGTCGCCGCCGTCCAGTCGGCCTTCCCCGACTCGGGCCAGTTTGGCGTGGGGAGCTCGGCGGTGGTGCCGATCCACGCCCCGCGAATCATCCTGGCCGCCGGCGACGGGGTGAGTCTCACCTCGTTCGGCGCGCTCTGGTTCTACTTCGAACGGGAGCTCGGACTGCCGGTCACGCCGGTCGAGCTGGCGTCGTTCGCCGACCTGGACCTCGCGTCCTACAATCTGCTGGTGATCCCCGAGGGGTCGGCCGACGGACTCTGGCGGCAGCTGGGGGAGAGCGGGGCGGCGAAGCTCAAGGGCTGGGTGTCGGACGGGGCGAGCGTCATCGCGATGGGCGGCTCGGTCAGCCTCCTGGCGCGGAAGGAGGTCGAACTGACCACCTCGGCGCCGTTCGAGCCTGACACTGCCGCCGACAAGGACACCACCGTCACCCCCGCCGCGGCGGCGGGCCCACCGCTGGTGTCACCCTCGGCCAGCGGCGGCACCAAGCCGGCCTTTATCCCGGGGAGCATCTTCCGCGCGACCCTCGACAAGACCCACTGGCTCACCTTCGGCTACGAGGCGAACACCCTGCCGGTCATTCTCGAAACCAGCGTGCTCCGGACTCCCTCGAAGGAGGGCGCCAACCCGGTGGCCTTCACCGGCTCCGACCTGCTGCTCTCCGGCTGGTCCTGGCCCGAGAACACCGAGCGGCTGCTTCAGAACACCGTCTGGGCCTCGGTCGAGTCGGTGGGGGCGGGCTCGGTCGTCGTGTTCGCGGAGGCGCCGGTGGTGCGGGGATACTGGCGCGGGCCGGCGAAACTGCTCACCAACGCGATCCTCTTCGGCACCGGGCGGTGACCGCACCCACGCTGGTGGTGCTGGCCGCCGGCCTGGGGAGCCGCTACGGCGGTCTCAAGCAATTCGATCCGATCGGTCCCGGCGGGTCCACCCTGACGGACTTCGCCCTCTACGACGCCTGGCGGGCCGGTGTGAAGCGGGCGGTGTTCATCCTCCGGCCGGAGATGGTGGCCGAACTGATGCCAGCCCTCGTGGCGCGGTACGGGACGAAGCTCGCCATCGAGGCCGCGACCCAGTGGCTGGACGACCTGCCGCCGGGCTTCGAGGTCACGCCCGACCGCACCCGGCCCTGGGGCACGACCCAGGCGGTGCTGGCCGCCGCGCCGCTGCTCGACGGCCCCTTCGCGGTGCTCAACGCCGACGACTTCTACGGCCGCCACGCCATCGAGGCGGTCACCACCTATCTCGGCGCCGGGCATCCGCCGGCGCACCACGCCGTCATCGGCTACCCGCTGGAGCTGACCGCCAGTCCCGCCGGCGGGGTCAACCGCGCGGTGCTCGACCGCGGCCCCGACGGCTCGCTCCGGCGCGTCACTGAAGTCCGCGACCTCGTCCGCCAGCCCGACGGGAGCTTTGCCGGTACCGCCAGCGATGGCACCCGCCGCGTTCCCGGGAACACCCTCGTCTCGATGAACCTCTGGGGCTTCGGCCACGGCATCCTGGCGCCTCTCGCCGACGCCTTCCGCGCCTTCCTGGAGAGCGAGCCGGGTCCGACAGAGGAGTGCTATCTCCCCGACGCGGTCGAGCGCGCCATCGGGCTGGGCCAGGCCCGAGTCGAAGTTCTCCCCACCGACAGCCGCTGGTGCGGCGTGACCTATGCCGCCGACCGGGGCTGGGTCAGGGAGGCACTCGCCGCGCTGGTGGCCGGCGGTCAGTACCCGGAGGCGATGTGGCGCTGACACTCGCGGGCGCCGCGGGCGAGGTGGCGGGCCGGTTCGGCTTCACCGGGACGGTACAGGTCGCGCGGTTCGGCTCGGGTCTCATCAACGAATCGTATCGCGTGGTCGGCGCGGGCCCCGATGGCATGGGGAGCTACCTGCTGCAGCGGCTCAACCCGCAGGTCTTCCCCGACGGCGACGCCGTGATGGCCAACATCAGGGCAGTCACCGCCCACCTCGGCCGCGCGGTGGCGCGCGACAGCCAGGTGGACCACCGCCGGGTGGTGCTCGAGCTGATTCCATTCGCCAACGGGGCGCTGGCCTTCGTGGCGCCGGACGGCGCCCGCTGGCGACTGTTCCGCTTCATCGAGGGGACGGTCACCCTCGACCGGGTGACTGAGCCGCCCGAGGCCTTCGAGGTGGCGCGGGCCTTCGGGCGGTTCCATGCGCTGCTGGCCGACTACGACGGGCCTCTGCTGGCGACCACGATCCACGGATTCCACGATACCCCCGCCCGACTCGCGGCGCTGGAACTATCCATCGAGCGCGATGCAGCGGGACGAGTCGGGTCGGTGCGGGACGAGATCGAATTCGTGCGCGCCCGCGCGCCGATGGTCGAGTGGCTGGAACGAGCGGCGCGGGAGGGCAGGGTGCCACGCCGCATCGCGCACCACGATGCCAAGGCGTCAAACGTGCTGATTGACGCGGTGACCGGCGAAGGCCTGGCGGTGGTGGACCTCGACACCGTGATGCCCGGACTCCTGCTCTACGATGTGGGAGACCTGATCCGGTCGGTCACCTGCTCGACGGCGGAGGACGCGACCGATCCGGCGGCCGTCACGGTGCGGCGTGACCTCTTCACCGCGCTGGCGGAGGGGTTCTTCGCGGGACTTGGCCCGGTCCGGCTGGCGCCGGCGGAATACGAGTTGTTCGTCGCCAGCGGCCTGGTCATCACCTTCGAGCAGGGAATCCGCTTCCTGACCGACTTCCTCGACGGCGATCTCTACTACCGCACAGTCCGGCTGGGGCAGAACCTCGACCGGGCCCGGGTGCAGCTCGCGCTGGTCAGGGCGCTGGAGGAGGGACGGGGAGAGCTCGAAGCCATCGTGCGCGGAATCGTGGGGCAGGGACGCCCCTAGAATCGGAGCTCCGCGCCGAACCGGACCCGGCGCCCCGGTCCGGTGAAATTCTGCAGTCCATTCCGCACCATGTAATACGCTTCGGACGCCCGGGTCTGCTCGCTGGGGGTGTAGACGTGGTCGCCGTTCCCGAAACGCTGCTCCGCCCGGATCAGGTAGATGCAGTTCGGAGGCGAGCTCGCGCCCGCCGCCGTGACCCAGGCGCCGCAGGCGCCCTCGGGATTGACGGCTGAGCCGAATGAGAGGTCAATGGACCCGTCGGGCAACTGTGCACCGTTGGCCGAGCCTTCGGCGCCAAGACTTGCCAGGTCCGAGGCGAGCACGGTGTTCCGGGTGGCCGAACTGGTGGTCTTTCCCGAGAGCAGGAACACGCGGACGGTGTTGCTGGCGTTGAACAGGTTGCGCAGGTCGGCGAACAGCGTGAGCGTCGTCCGCCCGATCGGCAGGCCGCGGGTGAGCTTGAGATCCACCTGCGAGAACGCCGGCATCCGCTCCTCCTCGAATTCCCCCTTGAAGGCGTGGGAGCAGACCGCGTCGGAGACCTTCCCTACATCCAGGGTACTCGGCACCGTGCAGTGGGTGAACCCGGTGCCGCTGCCCACACGCGCCGTGGCGTAGACGCCGGTCCGGCTGACGACGCCACCCAGCGCCTTCTCATCGGGGCCGGTTTCGATCATCACCACCCCCGCCAGGGTGTGGGGCCGGATGCTGGCCGACGGCAGTCCGTTGACGCCAAGGGCGACATTCGGGATGTCACGCTCCGCGTCGGTGTAGCTGTAGCTGAGCCAGGCTCGGCCCAGTCTCCCGAACCGCCGCGTGACGCGCGCTTCCAGCCCGCGGGCAGTGGCGTAGCCCGAGCTGCGCCAGCGGTAAAGGCCGACATCGGACATGAGCAGCGGATCGTACTGGGTGACGATGTCGATCTGGGCGAGGTCTTCGTCCCGCCGAGCCCAG
>JAOUIC010000176.1 GCA_029884275.1 Gemmatimonadota bacterium
GTAGGAGGGGGTGCCGAGCGACATCCCGGTCTCGGTCATCCGGCTGCCGCCGTCGGTCCGGGCCGCTGCCAAGGCAATCCCGAAGTCGGCGACCTGGGCCCGGCCGTCGTGCAGCAGGATGTTCTCCGGCTTGATGTCGCGGTGCACCACGCCGTGGCGGTGGGCGTAGTCGAGGGCGTCGGCCACCTCGCGGGCGATCCGCACCGCGTCCTCGACCGGCAACTGCTTCTCGCGAGTGAGGCGATCCCTGAGGCTCTCCCCCTCGACGTAGGGCATGACGTAGAAGACCATCCCGCCGGCTTCCCCCGAATCATGCAGGCCGAGAATGTGGGGGTGCTGCAGGTTGGCGGTGGTCTTGATCTCGTGCAGGAACCGGTCGGCGCCGAGGATGGCGGAGAGTTCGGGCCTGAGCACCTTGAGCGCGACCTTGCGGTCGTGCTTTACGTCGTGGGCCAGGTAGACCGTGGCCATCCCCCCCTGCCCCAGCTCCCGCTCGATGCGGTAGCGGTCGGCAAGGGCAGTGGTGAGTTGGTCGAGGGGTGCGGTCATCGGGCCTCAAGATGCCGCAGGCGGGGCGGGTGGGCTAGGGCATCGCCCCCGGCGGCATCGCTCCGAATCACCCTCCGCACAGCTCCGACGGCGTGATCAGCCACCGTTCCCGCTCCACTGCTGGGCGGCAAGCGGGCCGGCGGCGAGCAGGAGCGCCGCGAGAAGCGGCGCTGGGGGAGGCATGCGCATGGACGGACCTCCGTGAGGGCGGCGATCCTAGGGGAGCTTCTCGAGCGCCCCCTTGATCATCCGCGACTCGGGAAAGCGCTCGCCCAGCATGGTGAGCACCATCCGCGCCGAGTCGGGGTGGCCCAGCGCGACGTAGGCGTCGCTCATCAGGACACCGCGACGGGCGGCGAAGAAGCCGTCCTCCGGGTCGCCCTGGAGCGCCGCCGTCGCGGCGAGCGCACCGGCGGCGTCCTTCCGGTCCCTGAGCTGGGATTCGATCACCAGGAACCTCACGCTGGCGTCGTCCGGCATCTGGCGGCCCAGCTCCTCGGTGAGGCGCGCCGCCTCGTCGAGCCGGCCGGCCTCCCGAGCGGTACGGGCCTGGTGGTAGAGCCCCGCCACCAGCAGGCGCTGCACATCCTCAGCCTCACCAGAGCGGGTTCCGACTCCCCCGGCATACTCGTAGACCACCTCGCCGCCATGCTCCCCGGCCTCGTAGATGGCGTAGAATGCGGCCAGGCCGGCGAGCCCCGAGGCAACCAGCACCCCGCGCGCCACCCGCTCGTTCTTCTTCCGAAGCACAAAGGCCCCCACCTCGAGCAGCGCGATGGCGATGAGGATGTTGCGGGCCCGCTCGCCGGTCTCCTCGTGGTCATGGACCGCCTCGCGGGCGCCTGGGATCCGCTCCGGCAGCTCGTGGGCGTCGTCTCCCGACTTGGTGGCGGCGAAGCTCGCCACCGCCGCGGCGATCAGGAACGGCATCGCCGCCTCGCGGCTCCACGGGAAGAACGGCGTGAAGGAGACCAGACGGAGCAGCACGCCCACGACGCCGAGGACGATGACGAAGTGGACGATCTGGGGATGGAGCGAGCCGATATCAGGCATATGGGGGCGGTAGGTAGTGGTAGCGATGCTGCCGACGGCAGCGATGAAGATGCGGCTGGAAGATGGCCCGGTGTCGGGCGGGGCGCGAGGGGGTGTCCCGCGCCCGGCCCACCGTCACTTCTGAGTGAGCAGCCCCTCCACCCGCACCGTGACCAGCTTGTGGGAGTAGTTGCCCGACTGGTACACCACCGACTTGCCATCGGGAGCCCACCGGCCTGCCGCATCGTTGTTCTCGGGAGTGGTCAGGATACGAACCTCGCCCGTTTCGGGGTCGAGCAGGGCGATGTCGAAGTTGCCCGCGCGCCTGGTGTTGATCAGGAGCTGAGTGCCGTCCGGCGACCACTGCGCATCCCCATCGTTCGCGCGGTCATCGGTCAGCCGCTTCATGCCGGAACCGTCGGCGTCCATCAGCGCGATGTCGAGGTTGTCTCCCAGCAGGTTGAGGAACGCGATGCGCCGTCCGTCGGGAGACCATTCTCCGTCTGCGCTGAAGCCGCCGCCGGTGGTGAGCCGCTTCGGGGTTCCGCCCGTGGCGGAGACGGTGTAGAGCTGACCTTCCCCCTCCTTGCCCCCGAAGATCAGCAGCGTCCGGCCATCGGGACTCCAGCTGGGATCGCCGGCAAAACCCGTGCGGGTCAGCCGAGTGGGAGCGCCGCCGGCGACCGGCACGGTCCAGACGTCGCTTGTTGTGGCCTCGAACTCCGCCCCGAAGGCGATGGTCTTGCCGTCGGGAGACCAGGCAGGATCGAACTCATCTCCCTGGAGACTGGTCAGCCGGGTCGGCTCACCGCCGGCGGCGGACACGACATACAGGTCCGGGTCGTCGCCGCGCCGCGAAATGAACGCGATGCTCTGTCCATCCCGTGACCACCGTGGTTCGGTGTCATGCGCATCGCTGGTGGTGAGCCGCCTCGGCTCCCCCCCGGCCAGCGGAACGAGCCAGATGTCATCGTTTCCCGCCTGGGAGGACCGGTATGCCACCCACTGTCCATCGGGCGAGACCTCGGGGGAGTAGCCCCCCTTGCTGCCCGATGTGAGCTGGCGAGGAGCGCCGCCATCGACGGGCTGGACATAGATCTGCCCCACGGCTTCGGTGTAGGAGAAGGTGAGCCCCTTGCCGTCACCGGTCCAGGTCAGGTCGAGTTCCTCGCCGGCATCGTTGGTGACCCGGGTGGGCTGGCCGCCGGTCGAGGGAATCACCCATATGTCCTGCTGCCCGCCGGCCTCGGAGATGTAGGCCACCCAGCGGCCGTCGGGAGAGTACCTCGGAGCCCAGTCGTCGCGGATGTCGCGGGTGAGCTGCCGCGGCGCGCCGCTATCCACCGGAAGGACCCAGATATCGCTCTTCCCGGTACGGTTGGTGGTGTAGAGGATCTCTTTCCCGTCCGGTGACCACTCGCTCGGCGCCTCCCGGCCCTCGGTTGTGAGCTGCCGGTCACTTCCGCCGTCGAGAGTCTTCACCCAGATGGTGTTCTTCCCGCCCAGCTGGCGCAGGTACGCGACGCGGGCGCCGTCGGGCGACCAGAGCCCGAACTGGCTGCCCTCTCCCGCCGCGAGGGTGTCCGTAGCGCCTCCATCAATCGGAAGTGCAAGGACATCGAAATCTCCCCGCCGGTTGCTGGAGTAGAGCACCCGCTTCCCGTCCGGGGCCCAGCTGGGGGCCACCTCGATGCTCGCCTCAGTGGTCAGCCGGCGCGGGACGCTGTCAGTCGAGGATGCCAGCCAGATATCAATCGCGCCGCCCGGCGCGTCTGCGTGGTATGTGATCATGCCGCCATCCGGCGACCAGCGCGGGTCCTGAAGCTCAAGCTGGTGCAGCCCGGTCAGCGCCCTTGCCCCGCTCCCATCCGGCGCGGACACCCAGAGCCCCCGGCCTCCCTTCCACTGGTCCGCGGTATAGAGCAGCCGAGACCCGTCGGGCGAGTATCGCGCGTCGTGGTAGTCACCGGGGCCAGGCGTAAGGACCACCCGCTCCGGCGTCGCGGCGGAATCGCCGCAGGCGGCGGCAAACACGAGGCCCACACTGGCCACGATGACGGAAGCTCTCACGGGCTTGACTCCCTGAATGGAATGGCGGCGAGCAGGTCGCCGCGGGTTCGCTGCAGCATGGCGCCGGCCTGGACCGCCGCGCCGCCGCCGCTCAATGTGCCGGCCACTTCGGCGGCAATGGTGTCCACGATCTCGCGCTGGGCGCCGAGCACGTCCTTCACCTCGCGCTCGTAGGTCTGGGCCCAGAGGTAGCGCAAAGTGGCCGGTTCGACCATCTGCACGTTGATCCGCATCCGCTCGCCGTCACGGAAGACGGTGGCCTCGATGACGGCGTCGGCGTGGAGCGCCTTCGCGATCTCCTCGGTGGTGCCGGTGCCGTCCTTGAACCGCATCACCGCCGAGCGCGACACCACGCCGACCACCTGCTTCCGGGCGATGGCGCTGATGAGCGCGTCGTGCATGGCGTCTACGAAGACCTGGTCCTTGCCGGAGAGGTCCTGGATGGGGAGCACGGCGAGCTGCTCGATCTTGCCGCTGCCGCCCCCCGCATCGCCCCGGCCGAACAGCATCCACCCGGTCGCGGCGCCAATCACGATGACCAGCGCCGCCGCCATCGGAAGCCATGGAGTGCGCTTCGGCCGGCGCGCCATGGCCGCGGCGAGCGGCCGGGTGTGGGTCGGCGTCACCCCGCCACTCGGCGTCCCCAGGATTTCAAGGGCCGGCAGCATCTCCTCGGCGGTCTGGTAGCGGGCGTCCTTCTCCTTTTCCAGACAGCGCATGATCAGGTCGGACAGCGCCGGCGAGATGTCCGGGCGTCGCTCCACCGGCGGGACCGGCTTCTCGAGCACGTGGGCCGAGAGCAGCGCCTGCGCGGTGGGCTTGTCGAACGGCGGGCCGCCGGTCAGCAGTTCGTACGCCAGGGCACCGACCGAGTAGATGTCGGCCCGCTGGTCGAGGTTGGTCTCGCCCATGGCCTGCTCGGGCGCCATGTAGGTCGGGGTGCCGAGTGCCACGCCGACGGTGGTGAGCTTGTTGCTGCCCGCGGCGCTTACCGCCTTGGCCACGCCGAAGTCGGTGACGACGGCGTGGCGGCCGGAGAGCATCACGTTGTCGGGCTTGATGTCGCGGTGGACGATGCCGTGCTGGTGCGCGTGGGCCAGCGCATCCACCACCTCGCGAAGGATCCGGACCGCCTCGTGGATCGGGATGCGCCCCTCGCGCTTGAGCCGCTCGCGGAGCGACTCGCCGTCCACGAACGGCATGACGTAGTAGAGGAACCCGTCGGCCTCGCCGGAATCGAACA
>JAOUIC010000177.1 GCA_029884275.1 Gemmatimonadota bacterium
GAGGCGGCGCGCAACATCGCCTGCACCGGCGCGGTACCGCTCGGCATCACCGACTGCCTCAACTTCGGCAACCCGGAGCGGCCGGAGATCTTCTTCCAGTTCAAGGAAGCGTGCCGCGGCATCGCTGACGCGTGCCGTGCCTTCAACACGCCGGTGACCGGCGGAAACGTCAGCCTCTACAACGAAAGCCCCACCGGGGCCATCGACCCCACCCCGACCGTTGGCATGGTGGGCCTGCTGGAGAAGCTGAGCCAGAAGGTCGGCAGCCACTTCCAGCAGGCCGGCGACCGCATCCTGGTCCTGGGCGAGACCACCGGCGCACTGGGCGGTTCGGCCTACTGGAGCGTGGTGCGCGACTTCGTCGGAGGCCACCCGGCGGCGGTCGACCTCCATCGCGAACGGGCGCTGCAGCACCTGCTGGTCGAGGGAGCGCGCCGCGGGCTCGTCCGCTCGGCGCACGACTGCTCCGCCGGCGGGCTGGCTGTGGCGCTGGCCGAGGCGGCGATGGGCGGCCCCTACAGCACCGCGGGATTCGGCGCCACCGTCGATCTCGGCGGCTACGCTGCCGGGGTGGACGACATCGGGGTCCTCTATGGCGAGGATCACGCCCGGGTTGTGATCTCCTGCCGACCCGGTCAGCTTGCCGCGGTGACCGCGCTTGCCGGCGAGACCGGGGTCCCGGTCTTCGACGCGGGCGAAGTCGGAACGGCCGGCGGCGCGGTCGTGGTTTCTCGTGGTGCCAGCCGGTTCAGCTGGATGGTGGATGACCTGCGCGACACCTTTTTCTCGGCCATCCCGCGGCGAATGAGCCACGTGGACGAGGACCGGGCGGCGGCGTAGGCGGGAGGAGCCTGGCTCATGTGCGGTGTCTTCGGCGTATCCGGGGTGCCTGACGCGGCGCGACTCACCTACATGGGTCTCTACGCGCTGCAGCACCGCGGCCAGGAGAGCGCGGGCATCGTCAGCGTCGACGAACAGGGCCATGCCCGGGCCCACCGCGGCATGGGATTGGTCTCGGAAAACTTCAGCGAGGCGAACCTCACCCGGCTGGTGGGTGATGTCGCCGTCGGGCACACCCGATACTCCACCGCCGGCAGTTCGGTGCTGGCCAATGCCCAGCCGTTCCTGATCGACTACCGCAACGGCCCGCTGACGGTGGCCCACAACGGCAACCTCACCAACGCCCAGGCGCTGCGGAAGGAGCTGGTGGAGCAGGGCTCGATCTTCAACACCACCACCGACAGCGAGGTGCTGCTGCACCTGATCGCGCGGTCGCGCCAGGCGACGCCGGCGGAGCAGATCCGCGAGACGCTGGAGCGGTGCGAGGGAGCGTTCACCCTGCTCATGAGCGTCGGCCGCACCATCTACGCGGTGGTGGATCCCAGAGGCTTCCGGCCACTCGTCATCGGCAGGATGAACAGCGGCGTGGTCATGGCGTCCGAGACCTGCGCCCTCGACCTGGTCGGGGCGTCGATGGTGTGCGAACTCCAGCCGGGCCAGTTCCTGAAGATCGAGGATGGCAAGATTACCGAGCTTCCCCGCCTCAAGCCCAGGCCCGAGAGCCGCTGCGTCTTCGAGCTGGTCTACTTCGGGCGGCCCGACAGCCGCATCTTCGGCGAGTCGGTGGACCGGGTGCGCCGCGCCCTGGGGCGTCAGCTGGCCCGGGAACATCCCGCGCCGGGGGGAGAGGTCGTGTTCAGCGTGCCGGACAGTTCCAACGCCATGGCGCTGGGCTACGCCGAGGAGTCGGGGATCAAGCTGGAGTACGGCCTGATCCGCAACCACTACGTGGGCCGCACGTTCATCAATCCCACCCAGGCAATCCGGGTGGCGAAGGTGAAGATCAAGTTCAATCCGGTGCGCGGCGTCATCGAGGGCAAGTCGGTCGTCATGGTGGACGACAGCCTGGTCCGCGGCACCACGAGCAAGGGCCTGGTGCAGATGATCCGGGGCGCGGGCGCCCGGGAAGTGCATCTCCGCCTGAGTTCTCCGCCGATCACGGGGCCGTGCCACTACGGCATCGACACCCCGACCCGTGAGGAACTGATCGGGGCCAACCATTCGGTCGAGGAGATCCGCCAGTACCTCGGCGTGGACTCGCTCGGCTATCTGTCGCTCGAGGGAATGCTACGGGCCGCGGGAGAGCGCAGCCGCTTCTGCCACGCCTGTTTCTCCGGCCAGTACCCTACCCCGGTTTCCGACAATTCCATCGCGGCGCGGCACGCCGCGCCCCCTATCGCGACGCCAGTATGACCGGAACCTATTCGCAGCCCTCGGTGTATTTCTTCGGGCAGGGCCGTGCGGACGGCACGGCGACCATGAAGGACGTCCTCGGCGGCAAGGGAGCGGGACTCGCCGAGATGACCAACCTCGGGATTCCCGTCCCACCCGGCTTCACCATCGCCACCAGCATCTGCATCACCTACCTCGAGACCCGGCAGTTTCCGCCCTGGCTGCGCTCGCAGGTCGAGACCAGCCTCCAGCGCCTCGAGGCGGCGACCAGCCGGCATTTCGGCGGCAAGCAGAACCCGCTCCTGCTGTCGGTCCGCTCCGGCGCGCCGGTCTCGATGCCGGGGATGATGGACACCATCCTCAACCTCGGGCTGAACGACGCCACGGTGGACGGACTCACCGCCGAGAGCGGGAACGCCCAGTTCGCCTGGGACTCGTACCGCCGGTTCGTCCAGATGTACAGCACCGTGGTGCTGGACGTGCCCAAGGCCGGGTTCGAGCAGATGCTCGAACAACGGAAGCAGAAGGCCGGCGTGAAGCGCGAGATCGACCTGTCGCACAAGGAGCTGAAGGCGCTGGTGCAGGAGTTCAAGGCGCACGCCGAGAAGGCCAGCGGCCGTCCCTTCCCGGACGACCCGATGGAGCAGCTGTGGGGTGCGATCGCCGCCGTGTTCGAGAGCTGGAACACCCGCCGCGCCATCGACTACCGGAAGCTGCACGACCTCCCCGACACGATGGGCACGGCGGTGAACATCGTCACGATGGTGTTCGGCAATCTGGGCGAAGACTCCGGCACCGGCGTGGCGTTCACCCGCGACCCCTCCACCGGCGAGAACCGGCTGTACGGCGAGTACCTGCTCAACGCCCAGGGCGAAGACGTCGTCTCAGGCACCCGGCACGTGGACCCGATCTCGCACCTGAAGGAGGCAATGCCCTCGGCATACGCCGAGCTGGAGCGGATCGCCAAGGTGCTGGAGCGGCATTTCCGCGACCTGCAGGACATGGAGTTCACCATCGAGCGCGGCAAGCTCTACATGCTGCAGACCCGCCGCGGCCAGCGCTCGGGCCATGCCGCGGTGCGGATCGCCTGCGAGATGGTGGACGAGGGGGCGATCAGCCAGGAAGAGGCGGTGGCGCGGATTCCGCCCAACGACCTCGACCAGCTGCTGCACCCGACCATCGACCCCGACAGCCATGTGGATCTTCTGACCACCGGCCTTCCCGCGTCTCCGGGCGCGGCGTCGGGCACGGTGGTGTTCGACGCCGACCTGGCCGAGCGGCTGGCGCGGAAGGGGGAGGCGGTGATCCTGGTCCGGCGCGAGACCAGCCCGGAGGACTTCCACGGCATGCTGGCCTCCAAGGGCATTCTCACCGCGCGCGGCGGCATGACCAGCCACGCGGCGGTGGTGGCGCGCGGCCTCGGCAAGCCCTGCGTCGCGAGCGCGCAGAAGCTCGAAGTGGACGAGGAGCAGCACCGGTTTGCGGTCAACGGGCGGGCGGTGAAGCAGGGGGAGTGGATCACCATTGATGGCGGCTCGGGCCGCGTGTTCGCGGGCCAGGCCACGCTGCGGCCCCCTTCCCTCTCCGGCAACTTCACACGCCTGCTGGAGTGGGCCGACGAGCTCCGGCACCTCAGGGTGCGGGTGAACGCCGACACTCCGGCCGACGCCCACCGGGGCCGCGACTTCGGCGCCGAAGGCATCGGGCTCTGCCGCACCGAGCACATGTTCTTCGAGGGCGACCGGCTGTCGGCCATGCGGGAGATGATCCTGGCGCAGGACTCCGAGGGCCGGAAGCGCGCCCTGGCGAAGCTGCTGCCGATGCAGCGCAGCGACTTCGAGGCAATCTTCCGCGCGATGGAGGGCTACCCGGTCACCATCCGCCTGCTCGATCCGCCACTCCATGAGTTCCTGCCGCGGGAACGGCACGAAGTCGAGGAGATGGCGAAGGCGATGGGCAAGCCGGTGGACGAGGTGCAGCGGATCGTGGACGGAATGCAGGAGGCCAACCCGATGCTCGGCCTCCGGGGGTGCCGGCTGGGCATCACCATTCCCGAGATCAGCGCCATGCAGGCACGGGCGATCTTCGAGGCAGCCTGCGCCGTCGCGCTCCGGAAGGGACGGGTGCAGCCGGAGGTCATGATCCCGCTGGTCGCGAACGTGGTCGAGTTCCGCAAGCAGGCGCTGATCATCCGGCAGGTGGCCGAGGAGGTGTTCCGGGAGAGGCAGATCACCGTCCCCTATCTGCTGGGCACCATGATCGAGCTGCCCCGGGCCGCGCTCACCGCCGACGAGATCGCGCGGGAGGCGCAGTTCTTCAGCTTCGGCACCAACGACCTCACCCAGACCACCTGGGGCCTGAGCCGGGACGATGCCGGACGGTTCCTGCCGTACTACCTGGAGCACGGGATCATCGAGGACGACCCGTTCCAGGTACTGGACCAGGCGGGGGTGGGAAAGCTCATCGAGATGGGATGCACCCTCGGCCGCAAGACGCGGGCGGACCTCAAGATCGGCATCTGCGGCGAACATGGCGGCGAGCCGAGGTCGGTCATCTTCTGCGACCAGCTGGGGATGAACTACGTCAGCTGCTCGCCCTACCGGGTGCCGATCGCGCGGCTGGCGGCGGCGCAGTCTGCCCTGATGGAACGGGGCA
>JAOUIC010000178.1 GCA_029884275.1 Gemmatimonadota bacterium
ACAAATCATTTAGCGATAGACTGTTCCACCGTTTGTCCACCGCCCGCCCCCACTGTGGAAAACACAGGCTCTGGTGCGGTGTGATAAATCGTTGTGAAATAATGACTTAAGTCGACGGCTGGTGGGGTGATGCAGGCAGGGAGGGGAGCGGGAGGAGGTGGGTCAATCGCGCTCCCCCAGCTCCGACTCGAGGAGTTCGCACGGGACCGGTACGCTCCAGGCCGGCCCCGCGCGGTGCATGGCGCCTAACGAAGCGGGCAGGGCCATCCGGATCTCGCCACCACGGTTCTTCTTGTCCATCCGCATGGCCTGGAGCAGCGCCCCGGCCGCCAGGCCGCGGGGCAGTTCCACCGGCAGCCCCAGCGCGTGCAGCAGGCCGGCCACTCGGTCGGCGAGCGCGGCCGGCGCGACCCCCATCCGGGCGGCGAGGCGGCACTCGGCGACCAGGCCCAGCGCCACCGCCTCGCCGTGCGCCAGGGAGTACTGGGTGACATGTTCCAGCGCATGCGCGACGGTGTGGCCGGCATTGAGCGTCTCGCGCCGGCCCGACTCCCGCTCGTCCTCGCTCACCACCAGCGCCTTGATCTCCACGCTTCGCTGGATCAGCCGCGTCAGCGTCGCCGGATCCCGGGCCTGGATCCGGGCGAGCGCCGACTCGATCCAGTCGAAATAGGCCGCATCGCCGATCAGGCCGTGCTTGACCGTCTCCGCCAGCCCGGCGCGGAACTCCTCGGCTGGCAGCGTGCGGAGCGTTTCCGGGTCGGCCACGACGACGGCCGGCGGATGGAACGCCCCGATCAGATTCTTCCCGAACCGGGTGTCCACCCCGACCTTCCCGCCGACCGATGCGTCCACCATGGCGAGCAGGGTGGTCGGCACCTGGGCGTACGGGACGCCCCGGAGGTACGTCGCCGCCACGAAGCCGGCGAGGTCCCCGGTCACGCCTCCGCCGAACGCCACCACGCCGGTGTCCCGGCCCAGGCCGCTGGAGAGCATCTCGTCGGACAGCCGAGCCCAGGCGCTCCGCGTCTTGCTGTGTTCTCCGGGGGGGATGGTGAGGAGGAGCGGGGCGGAGGCCCGGATTGGCGCCTCGAACTCGCGCGCCACCGTCTCATCGCTGATCACGACCCGGCGGCGGGCCGGCATCGCCCGGTCGAGCAGCGCCGGCAGGGTCGCGAGCAGACCAGCCTCGATATGGACGTCGTACTGGCCCAGCGCGTGGCGGACCGTGACTACCACGTCACGTCACCGACCCCGGCCTGGAAGTTGGCGAGCCGGGCCAGCGTGAAGAGCAGGTCGGAGAGCCGGTTCAGGTAGGTGATGAAGAGCTCCGGCACCTCCGCTTCGTGCGACAGGTGCACCACGCTCCGCTCGGCGCGGCGGCACACAGTGCGGGCCAGATGCAACGAGGCGGCCTTGGGTGTGCCCGCCGGGAGGACGAACGCCGTGAGCGGCGGCATCTGATCCTCGGCCGCGTCGATGGCGCGTTCCAGCACGGTGATCCGGCCGTCGGAGAGCGATGCCTTCTCCAGGGCATGGCGAACCCGCTCGGGATCGGGGGTGGCCAGGTGCCCTCCAATGGCGAAGAGATCCCGCTGAATGGACTCCAGCAACGCGTCCGAGACGTCCCCCGGTTCGGTCGCCCGCACCAGGCCGATGGCGGAGTTGAGCTCGTCCACGTCCCCGTAGGACTGCACCCGCGCATGGTCCTTCGGGACCCGGCCGCCGCCGAAGAGGCCGGTCTCGCCGGCATCGCCAGTCCGGGTGTAGATCCTCATGTCAGCAGGGGCCCTCGACCTCGGCTGCTGCCACCACGGTGTTGCCGCGCGGCTCGATCATCACCCAGAGCACGCCGCCATCCTCGACGTTCACCTGTTCCATCCAGATGTAGTCGCGCCGGAAGGCGAACCCGCTCACCGGCTGGAGCCGGCGCCAGAACACCGGCGGCGTCAGGCCGTCGTACGAGCGGGCCATGCGATGGCGGCGGTACTCGATAAGGGTCGGCCGGAACACGACCTGCCGCCAGACCCCGCTGGCGTCCCACACCATGACCGTGGACGCCAGCAGCGCGGCGCCCCGGGCGGTCACGCGCCGCTCCCTGAGCGACACCGCGTACCGGATCCGGCCGTCCTCCAGCTGGAACGCCACCACGTCGGCGGCGTCGTCATCGTCGAGCGTGTTGATCGTTGGCCGCCGGCCGGGCACCCGGCCTAGCGGCAGGTCGTGGACGCTCAGCCGGCGTGAAAGCATCGAGTCCATCGCATCAGCGGTCCACGCCAGCAGGGTGTCGGTCAAGCCGTACGAGATCGCGGGGGGCTCCTCGCGGGTCACCCGCTGGCCCGGGGACTCGCCCGGGGGCATGAAGGAGCCCACCACCGGCCCGCGGAGCGACGGGCCCCAGCCCCGCGACGGCTCGACGATGAACTCCGCCTGTGCTCCCCGCCAGCCGCAGGACGAGCCGTGCAACAGGATGGTGCGGAGGGTCACGGGGGAATGACCCGCCGGCGACCCGACCCTGATCCCCTGGGAGGCAAGCACGGGGTTCGTCGAGGGGTCCACGTTCACGCCGAAGGTGCCGCGGGTCGCCAGCCACTGCCAGGTGTCGCCCCGGCGGTCACGCTCGGGCCGGTGGCGCCGGGCCAGGGCCGCGATCAGCCCCGTGTCGCTGGAGAGCAGGTGAACC
Source organism: Gemmatimonadota bacterium (assembly GCA_029884275.1). Lineage (GTDB taxonomy): Bacteria > Gemmatimonadota > Gemmatimonadetes > Gemmatimonadales > GWC2-71-9 > JADJOM01. The sequence continues at coordinate 2,684 of JAOUIC010000178.1, forward strand.
CCGCGGTTGGTACCTTCTCCGATGAAGCTCCCCGCGATCGCTCCGCTCGAGTCGAGCCGCGCATCGCTGGCGGTCGTGGCAAGGTCGAGCGGGGCGGGGGGGCGTTCGGTGAGCAGGTCATCCAGCACCCGGCCGATCGCAGCGCACCCCGCCACGCCGGCCAGCGCCGCGGCCAAGACCATCGAGCGCCGTATCATGGCTGCAACGCCCCCAGCATCTCGGCGGGGCGGACGAACTTGACGCGGGGACGGCCCAGCGTGACGCCCCGGGCCCGCTCGAGCTCGTCCAGCCGCCGCCAGTCGGCCCAGGTCACGACGCGAATCCCGCGATCCGCCAGACAGCGATCGACCGCGGCCCGATCCGGCTCGGCCGGCGCCGCGAGCCTCCCCGCCTTGAAGTCCTCGAGCAGCAGATCGGCGCTCTCCACTGCGTCGGGCTTGTTGGTGCCGATCACCCCGCTCGGGCCGCGCTTGATCCAGCCGGCCACGTATTCGCCCGGGACCGGCGCGCCGTGCTCGATGACCCGGCCCCGGTCGTTCGGGATCACGCCCTTGCGGGCGTCCAGTGGGAGGCCGGGAACGCCGGTGCCGAGGTACCCGACCGAGCGGAACACCAGTCCGACGGCGAGCGTTTCGGTCTCGCCGGTCGGCTCGGCGCGGAGGTCGCCGCCCGGTCCCGGTACCAGGCGGTTGCGCCCGATGACGAGTCGCTCCACCCGTCCCGTGCCGGCGATCTCGACCGGGGAGCAGAGAAACCGGAGGTGGATAGTCCGCAGCCTCCCCTCCCGCGGTTTCCCGGCAAAGGCGCGCAGCGTCTCCATGTTGCGCTCGGCGGTGCGCTCCTCCGCCGCTGCGAGGGCGGCTTCGCTCGCCGGATCCAGGGCGATCTCGTCCGGACGCACCACGACGTCCGCATCCGCCATCTCACCCAGTTCCCTGAGCTCGGGGTTGGTGAACGCCGCCTGGACCGGGCCCCGCCGGCCGATCATCCAGATCTCCCGGACCCGGCTCCCGCGGAGCGCTTCCAGCGCGTGCACGGCGATGTCGGTGGTTTCGAGCTCTTCCGGCGTGGCGGCAAGGATGCGTACCACGTCGATGGCGACGTTGCCCACCCCGATGACCGCGACCTGTTCGGCGGAGAGGTCGAACTGGAGGTCGCTGTAGTCCGGGTGCCCGTTGTACCAGGCCACGAAGTCGGTGGCGGCGTGACTGCCTCTCAGGTTCTCTCCGGGGATGCCCAGGGAGCGATCGGCGTGCGCGCCGACGGCGTAGATGGAGGCGTGGTAATGGCGTCGCAGGTCCTCGCGGGTGAGGTCCCGCCCGATCGTGACGTTGCCGAGGAACCGGATCGCGGGATCGGCGGCGATGCGGTCGAAGACGCGGGTGACCGCCTTGATCTTCTGGTGATCGGGGGCGACCCCGCCGCGGACCAGGCCGTAGGGGGTGGGCAGCCGGTCGAAGAGGTCGATCTCGACGGCAGGATGCTGCTTCCTGAGGTGCTCCGCGGCGTAGAAGCCCGAAGGGCCGCTGCCGACGATGGCGACGCGGAGCGCGGGCGTGTCGGTCATGACCGGATAAGGTAACCCGTGCGGCGGGAAGGGCGAGGGCGCTAGTCTCCCTTGGGTCGCCAGAGGAACTCGAGCGTGCCCTCGCCAGGATGGAGGCCGGGGGCGGCGATGCTCATCACCCCGCTCTTGGGAAAGTCGATGGCGAGCCCGGCCAGGCTCCCGGTGAGGAGGAGGGAGGCGAACTCGCTCAGCCACGGCTCGTGGCCGACGAACCCGACCACCGCCGCTTCATCGCAGTCGCCGAGGGCGCGGCGGAGCGATGCGAGCTCGGGCGACTCGGCCAGTGCGCCGCACGCCTCCGGCGCCGGACCGCGGGTGCCCCGGCTGGTGATCTCGGCGCTTTCCCAGGCGCGGAGCCATGGGCTGGACAGGAGCCGGGTCGGAACCAGGCCGCGCCGGCGGAGCCGGCGGGCGACGCGACGGTGGCGCCGCCGTCCCGTGTCGGTCAGCGGGCGCAGCGTGTCATCCGGCCATCGGGTGGGGTCGTGGCGGCCCGCATCGGCGTGACGGACAAGGAGGATGCGCATGGTGCCCGCCTACCGGCGCTGCTCCACCGCGCGGGCCATGGCGACGACGATGCTGTCCAGCTGCGCGATGGCCGCGCGGCCACCCTCAGCGTGGTGG
>JAOUIC010000179.1 GCA_029884275.1 Gemmatimonadota bacterium
GTGGCTAACATAGGCGCCCAATGTAGTCCCCCGGTCGTGACCCCGGCAAGCAGAAGCGACTGCCGTGGCTGACCTGACTGCGCTCGCCTCCCTCTCCGACCAGGAGGTGGTGCTCCAGGCGCGCGACGGCCTCGAGGCTGCCTATCGGGAACTGATCAGGCGCTACGAGCGGCCGATCTTCTCGCTGATCTATCGCATGGTGCGGGACCGGGCGCTGGCCGAAGACCTGTCGCAGGAGACCTTCATCAAGGCGCTCAACGCCATCGAGAGCTATCGGCCCGAGTACAAGTTCTCGAGCTGGATTTTCAAGATCGCGAACAACGCCGCCATCGATCAGATCCGGCGCCGGGAGTTGAATACGCTCTCGCTCGATGGCTCGCCCCACGCCACGACACCCGACGAGATCGAAGCCACGGCGCTCCAGGTCAGCGCTCGCGGACTCAGCCCGCTGGAAGCGCTGGAGTCCCAGGAACTCGGGGGGATGATCGAGAAAGCCATCGGCCGACTGCGCCCCGAATACCGGGCGTGCATCCTCCTCCGGCACGTCGAGGGCCTGGCATACGAGGAGATCGCCGAGCTGATGAACCTTCCCCTCGGCACTGTGAAGACCTACATCCACCGGGCTCGGAACGAACTGCGGGACCTGCTGGCCCACACGCGGGATTGAAACCCATGCCCATCGGTACCGTAGGACAGCGCGTATGACGGACGCACTGTTTCATCTTGGACCCGACGAGTTCGATCTCTGGATCGAAGGTCGCCTGCCCGCTGACCGCACGTCTCACCTCGAAACATGCCCGAGTTGTTCCGCAGAAGCCCAACAGACCCGTGAACTGATCCAACGGCTCGCGAGCCTCCCGATGGTGTCGCCATCGGCCTCCATGGCCGACCGCGTGATGCGCCAGGTCATCGTGAGCCAGGCCGGCGGGCACCTGTCGGCGGAAGAGCTCGACCTGTGGACCACGGGCCGCCTCGCCGGGGGCCGCGAGGAACACTTGCGCGCCTGCGCCGAGTGTCGCGCGGTTGCCGACGCTGAACGGGTCCTCGTCCGGCAACTCGAGGCCCTCCCGCGCCTGACTCCTTCCGCGGGCTTCGCGGAGCGCGTGCTCGATGGGGTCCCGCTCCCGGTCACATCTCTGGCCAGCGCGTGGCGCTCGTGGCGCCGCCAGGTCGCATCAAATCCGATCGGGGTGGGAATCGCAGCCAGCGTCGCGGTCATCCTGGGCGGGGCGGTCGCGGCGAGTGCGGCGTGGGCGGCAGGCAACCAGGACATCATCCTCGGTGTTGGCAGCTGGCTTCGCACCAGCGGTGAGCTGTGGGCCTGGCAGCAGCTGGCCGTGGCGCAGTCGTTCCTCGATCAGCAGGCCTGGTATGGATCGCTGCGCACGGCCGTGACTCCCGGGCGCGTCGCCACCGCCGGCACTCTCATCATCGGACTGTACGCCGGCGGCGTGCTGGCGCTCCGCCGTCTGCTGGCCCTGCCCGAGAGCCAGGTTGCGCGCACTTCGCCCTGAGCCCCGGTCGATCCTGTCGCTCGTCGCGGCGGCCATGTTCCTGGTCGCCGCTCCTGCGAATGCCGACCTGTCCGATGTGTGGGAGGGGTGGAAACCGCGGATCGAGCTGATTGGCATCCTGCTGCCGGATTCCCCCTCCCAAATCGTTCGTCGCCACAGTGCTTCGTTCACGGCCGCCGGAAGCGGCCTCAGCTTCACCACCGAGGATGGCGGCGTCATCTCCTTCTCGCTGGAGGGCGGCTGGCTGCGTCGTGATGGAAAGACGATCGCGCGCTATCCCGAGGGGGGGGCGCTGGAGGCCGCCTGGCGCGGCCTCGTGGGCGAGGCGGCCCGGGCCTCCACTCCGGGTGCGCTGGACCTGATTCGCGAATGGCAGCCGGACGGGCTCTCGTCGCAGGAGACGGCGATGGCGAAGTTGCTGCGCGACGCGGCGGCTGAGCTCACCGCACCTGCCGGCGGCGGCGTACCTCATGAAGTTCACCCCGCGCAGGACGGCGGGCTGGTCATCGACCTGCACGATCTGTCAGATCCAGCCCGGGTGGCGCCGGCGCTCAGGGCCACCGCCACTCTGACCGGCGAAGCCCTCCGGGTGACGGTACCGGGGGGCCGTGTCCGGGCCGGCGACTTCAGCGTGGGGTCGGCGGACCGGATCACCGGCCCGCTGCTCGTCATCCACGGCGACGCCCAGGTGTACGGCACGGTCGTAGGCAACGTGGCGACGGTCGATGGCGATATCGTCCTGCACCCCGGCGGAACTGTGCTGGGCGACGTGCTCGCGGTTGCCGGAACGGTGCGCGTTGCGGGCGGGACGGTGCAGGGCGAGATCCGTACGCTCGACCGGCCTCCAACCCTGAGGGGCGCCGAGGTCGAGGCCGCGCCGCTGCCAGCCACGCAGCGGGTAGCGAGGAACGTCGTCGGGGTGCTGGGCATCTTCCTCGGCCTTGCGGCTGTCGGGCTCGGCCTGGTGACCTTCGTCCGGCCGCCGCTCGAGATCGTGAGCGACACCGTGACGCACTCCTTCGGCCGCGCGCTCATGGTGGGACTGCTGGGACAGGTGCTGGTCCTGCCGACGTTCGGGATGCTGGTGGTGGGACTGGTCCTGAGCGTCGCGGGAATCCTGCTGGTGCCGTTCGCGGTGGTGGTGTTCGCGCTGCTGCTGGTTGCGGCCATCGTCGGCGGATTTCTGGCCGTGGCGCATGCGATGGGCGAAACCATGACCAGGCGACAGATGGCCAGAGGCCTCGCCATCGCCTCGGCCAACAGCTATCGGTATGTCGGGATGGGGTTGACCGGCATCACGGGGCTCTGGCTGGTTTGGGCGCTGATCGCGCCGGTGCCGGTGGCGGGCACCATGCTCATCGCCCTTGCGGGACTCGCCACCTGGCTGCTCGCCTCCGTCGGATTCGGCGCCGCCCTGCTCTCCCGGTTCGGGCTGCGCGATCAGTTCGCGGGACGGCTGCTGCCGCCTGAGACGCTGACCGATGAGTACCTGTGGGCCACCCCACGCTTTGGCGTGCAGGCCATCCAGCGACCCGACCGGAAGTAGGCCCCCAGAGACGGCGCTAGCCCAGCCGGGCGCGAACCGTCCCCCCCACGCCAAGCCCCAGTCGCCGCGCGGCCGACCCGTCCCGGACGGCGACTTCGATGGTCCCGCCCGAGCCGAAGTAGGCCACGAGACTGCCGGCGTCCACATCGCCGTAGGTTGTGCGCAGTGGGCCGATCGGCAGTGACTCCGCCTCGAGGATGGCGTACCCCGGCACGAGGTCCGGGGTGAGATTGGTCACCAGGTTGCCGAAGCGATCCACGTGGATCACCTCGCCGACGACGACCTTTCCCTCATGGTGAGGCACGTTGCTCATCAGGAGCCGAGGCGGCTCGGAATGGATCCGCCCGAGCGATTCGAGTGGCTCGCCGCGGGCCAGCGCCGCGGCTGCGGGCGCGAACAGGTCGCGGCCATGGAAGGTGGCCGAAGCTCCGGGCGGGACCGGGAGCGCGACCACGCCGGCGACGCCGGCGCCCCGGAGCCCTCCGAACAGCCCGTTGTCGGGCCCCACGAAGAAGTGCCCGCCTGCCCGCAAGGCGACTCCCACACGAGCCGTTCCGACCCCGGGATCAACCACCGCCAGGTGAATCGTGCCCGCGGGGAACCGGGGCCAGCACCGGTGGAGGACGTACGCCCCGGCGGCGACCTGGCCCGGCGGGATGGCGTGGCTCAGGTCGACCAGGGAGACGCCTGGCGCGAGGGATAGCAAAACCCCCTTGATCTCGCCAACGTAGGGGTCGGCCGTGCCGAAGTCGGTCAGCAGAGTCACGAGCGCCATGCCGGTATTCTAACGAGGTGTCATGCAACAGTCTGGCACGCCGGAACTCCTCGCCCTGCAGGCCGCACTCCGGGGACGCTACGTGCTCGAGTGCGAGCTCGGCCGCGGAGGCATGGGCATCGTCTTCCTCGGCCGCGACCTGGCGCTGGAGCGTCCGGTGGCGATCAAGCTGCTGCCGCCGCACTTCGCCGGAATCCCCGAGATCCGGGCCAGGTTCCTCCAGGAGGCCCGTACGGCCGCCCGCCTGGCGCATCCCCACATCGTCCCCATCCACGCGGTCGAAGCCGACGGCGATCTCGCCTGCTTCGTGATGTCGTACGTCCCCGGGAGGACGCTCGCCGAGGTGGTCCGGGAGGATGGGCCCCTCTCGCCTGCCGCGACCGGCCGGATGGTCCAGGAGGTGGCGTGGGCGCTGGCCTATGCCCATCAACAGGGGGTGGTGCACCGGGACGTGAAGCCGGAGAACATCCTGATCGAACGCGGCACCGGGCGGGCGCTGGTGATGGATTTCGGGATCGCGCAGGTGGCGCGCGCAACGCCGATCACGCCGCCCGAGCAGCGACTGGGCACCCCGCGCTACGCCAGTCCCGAGCTTGCGGCGGGCGAACCGGTCGACGGGCGCAGCGATCTCTATTCGCTGGGTGTGACGGCATTCTTCGCGCTGACCGGCCGTACCCCATTCGAAGGCGACCATGGTTCAGCGCTCCTGGTGCAGCATCTCACCGCCATGCCGCCGCCGGTGGCGAGCCTTCGCCCCGGGACGCCGGCCTCCCTGGCTCGCGCCATCGACCGGTGCCTGGCCAAGAACCCCGCGGATCGCTACCCCGACGGGGAAAGCCTCGCTGCCGCACTCGATCTGTCGGAGACTGTCAGGCGGACACCGCCGCTCCTCGCGCGGCTCGCGGGAGAGCTGTCGTCCTTCAGCGCCGACCTGAGCGGCTACGGGACGCTGGCCGCCATCGTGCTGCTGGCCCAGACACTCACGATCGACTTCCTCGGCTTCGGCCAGATCTACGCCCTGGGGATCGCC
>JAOUIC010000180.1 GCA_029884275.1 Gemmatimonadota bacterium
GGGGGGGCGACGAGACTGGCAGGCCGGCAAACGATTCGTTGCCGGCCGATCGAGGCGGCAGCGCGCGGGTGGAGGCAGGGGCGGGAATCCCGCGCGGTCAGGGCGCCCCCGGTGGAGACATACCAGGAGGGGGCCCATCGGGATGGGGTTCGCACGCAGGCGGCTGCTCGACGCTCCAGACCAGCGTGGCGATGCGCCAGCGGCCCTCGGCCTTGAGCAGGGTGAAGGCGTCCACCCCGCAGTGGGACCAGTTGCCGTCCAGGTAGAAGTCGTACGGCAGCCACACGACCGCCAGCGGACCCGAGATGTGGACCAGGGGCCGGAACCCTCGCTCGACGTAGTTGCCGCCGGCGGGCACGGCGCGCATCTGGGCGCGCGTCTCGAACCGCAGGCCGATCTGTCCGTTCCGCTCGCGAGCGGAGAAGGTGACCGCCGAGTCGAGCATGAGTTCGGTCAGTCCGACGAAGTCCGACCGGGTGACCGCCGCCAGCGCCGAGTCGGCGACGGCGAGCACCGCGGCCCGATCGTCGGCTGGGGCCTGTGAACTCAACGCCGCAGGGCTCGCGAGGAGGAGGGCCGAGAGGAGCATTGTGGGGGTGGCGAGTCGCTGCACCTGGACGCTCGACATGTCATTCCATTCGTTGTCTGGCTGCGGGGTGGCGTGACGGAATGTGGCAAGGTACCGCCCCGGGAGGGGGGCGAGCGAGAGGGGTGCTGGGCTGGAAGCGGAGGCTGGTGGGGGAGTGAGGATTACTGGCTGGAAGCGCCGGCGCCTGCCGCAACGGCGAGCACAATGGTCTCCGCCTCTTCCACGCTGGCCCGCAGTTCATGATGGTTGAGCAGGAGAAATGTGTTCAAACTAGGCGAGGTGGCCGTAGAGCTCGCGGTTCTTGGCGAAAACCCGGTCGGCGGGAGCCTCGCGCAGGCGGCGCTCGGCATCGTCGGGCAATCGAACAGACAGGGTCATGGAGAACCTCCCAATGAGCAAGAATTTGCCGCCACTAGAGCTTGGCCAATCGGCGCAGCGCGGATCTCCTCTGGAAACGACCGCCTTCGTCGCCGGCGCGACCGGCTACACCGGCCGGGAAGTGGTGCGGGAACTCCGCCGACAGGGGATCGAGACCGTCGCCCACGTGCGACCCGACTCCTCCCGGCTGGACGAGTGGCGCGCCGACCTCACCCGGGCTGGGGCAGCGGTGGACACGACTCCATGGGATGCCGCTGCGATGACGGCGACGCTCCGCGGCCTGCAGCCCGGGCTGGTCTTCGCCCTGCTGGGCACCACTCGGGCTCGGGCGAGGCGGGCCGGCCGGGATCTGGCCCAGCGGGAGAGCTACGAGTCGGTGGACTACGGCCTCACCCGGCTGCTGCTCGACGCGACGGTAGCCGCGGCCCCGGCGGCGCGTTTCATCTATTTGTCGTCGCTGGGGGTGCGGGAGGGGAGCCGGAACCCCTACATCGCGGTGCGGGCCCGCTTCGAGTCCGAGTTGCGGCAGTCGGGAGTGCCGTACCTGATCGCGCGGCCCGGTCTCATTACCGGTCCCGACCGCGAGGAGTCGCGTCCCGCCGAGCGGCTGGCGTCGGTCGTGGTGGATGGGGTGCTGGCGCTGGCTGGGATGATGGGCGGAACGGGCCTCCAGCGGCGCTACGCCTCGATGAACGCGGCGACCTTGGCGCGGGGGCTGGTGCGGGCGGCGCTGGGTCCGGAGTGGAATCGTGTGGTGGAAGCGGAGGGACTCAGGGGGTGAGTGTGGCCTGGTGGAACACCATTCGCCAGATCCGGCCCCGCAACCGCCAGATGGAGCAGCGGAGCGTATGCACCGGCGGCTCGGCGTGGCGCGTGATACGGTAGGTGAGGAGCGCCACGTTCGGCGCCAGCAGATGAACCCTGAAGTCGCTGGTGGTCTGGTTGACCCGGTCCTCGGCCTGGAGCAGGGCGACCAGGTCCCCCTTGGTGTAGACCTTCCCGTTACTCGCGAACTCGACGAAATCGTCGGCCAGGCACTCGACCAGCCGTGCCGACTTCCGGACGTCAGGCAGGAGCAGCGACTCCTCCAGCTCCTGCAGCTTCCGGGCGAGCGCCGCATCGGCGGACACCGCCCGCTTCCGTGGCTGATCCGGGCGGGGAGTCATGGTCTCACCCGGCAGCGGCCCCGGCGTCGTGCCCGAAACAGAGCCGGTAGCCGTCGAGGTCCTCGATCTCGAAGTCGCGGCGCATTCGGCAATATGCCTCCAGGCCCGGGGGCCCGACAGGGGCCGGGCCTGCTACCCTCATTGCGATTTCATCCCCACTTCACGTCCATCGCGCCACTCTGCTTCAGCCCCTGTTCCGGTACGGAGACGCGATATGCGCACCAACTTCACCATCTTCCTGCTCTTCTTCGGTATCGCCTTTCTCGACGCGGTGCGGGGCGGCCACTGGTGGCGGGTGCTGTTCTGGGTCGCCATCGGGGTGGGGTTCTTCCTCGCCGACCGCCGGCGCGGCGCGTCAAACACAAGCTGATTGAAATTCCCGCCGTGAAGGGATAGCTTCACGCGCCTGCCGTTCCAAAGTCGCTCCGTTCACCTGACGAGGGCCATTGGACGCGGATTCGATCTACCAGTACCGGTACGTCATCGCCTTCCTCGGCCTGGGCATCGTGCTCGGCGCCGTGGCGGTGCTCATTCCGCGTCTCATCGCGCCGCGCGGCACTGGCCCCGACGCCCTCAAGACCTACGAGAGCGGCATCATCCCCGAGCGCGGTGCGTGGCGCCAGTTCTCGCTCGCCTATTACCTCTACGCCCTGCTGTACCTCGCCGTCGCGGTGGACGTGATCTACCTGTTCCCGGTGGCGCTGGTGTACCGCAGCATCGGCACCCTCGAGGCGCTGGTCGCGGTGCTGGTCTTCGTGTTCATCATCGCGCTGGCGGTGATCTACTCCTGGCGCACCGGAGCGTTCCGGTGGGAGTAGCGACCGTCCCCGACCGGGACCTCGAGCAGATGGCGGAGGACGCCGCCCCCTGGGTCCGCCTCGCCATGGTGGACGACGTGCTCAACCTGGCCCGCGCGAACTCCCTCTGGCCGCTCACCTTCGGCCTGGCCTGCTGCGCCATCGAGATGATGGCCGTCGGCATGGCCAAGTACGACCTCGACCGCTTCGGCGCCGCGGTGTTCCGCCCCTCGCCGCGCCAGGCCGACCTGATGATCCTCGCCGGCACGATCTCGCGGAAGATGGCCCCCGTCATCCTCACTCTCTGGGACCAGATGCCGGGCCCCAAGTGGTCCATCGCGATGGGCGGCTGCACCATCTCCGGCGGTCCGTTCAAGTACCCCGGCGAGTACGCCATCGCCGAAGGGGCCGAGAAGTTCATGCCGGTGGACGTGCACATTCCCGGATGCCCCCCGCGCCCCGAGGCGCTGATCGCGGGGATTCTGCAGCTGGAGGAGAAGATCAAGCAGGGGAGGCGCTTTGGGCGCGGCGGCTGAACTGGCCATGGGCCTCGAGGGGGCGGGGCTCACCGTGGCCCCGCCCTCCGAGCACCCGATCAGCGGCGTGGCCGAAAGCCGCTGGGTGGCCCCAGCCAGCCTGGTGAAGGTCGCGGAGGCGCTGCGCGAGGCTGGATTCTTCTACGAGTCCATGACCTGTGTCGACCGGCTCGACCCGCACGGGGTCTTCGAACTGATCTACACCTTCAATCGCTGGGACGAGCCCGCCCGCCTCGCGGTGCGAGCCTGGGCGCCGAAGGACGAGGCGGTCCCCAGCATGAGCGGGGTGTATGGCATTGCCGCGTGGAACGAGCGCGAGGCGTGGGAGTTCTACGGTCTTCGCTTCTCCAATCACCCCAACCTGACCTGGCTGCTGCTGCCGGAGGACACCGACTTCCATCCCCTGCTCAAGAGCTTCACCGCGCCGCCCCCGTCGATCTACGACGACAGCATGAACCCCTCCGCCGCTCCGGCGGACACCGGCGACGCCAATGACCACGCCCACGGCTGAGCCCCTCGACAGCTACACCCTGAACATGGGGCCACAGCACCCGTCCACCCACGGCGTGCTCAGGCTCAAGCTCACGCTGAAGGGGGAGCGGATCGTCGGGGTGGAGCCGGTGATCGGCTATTCCCACCGGGCGCACGAGAAGATGGCAGAGAACCGCACCTACGCGCAGTTCCTGCCCAACACCTCGCGCCAGGACTACCTGTCGGGGCTGATCTACAACGTGGCCTGGGTGGAAGCGGTCGAGAAGTTCGCCGGCATCGCGGTGCCGGAGCGGGCGCTGGTGGCGCGGGTGATTCTGAGCGAATTCAACCGGATCAGCTCGCACCTGCTCTGGGTCGGCGCCTTCCTCATGGACCTCGGCGCGGCCACTCCCTTTCTGTATGCCTTCGACGACCGCGAGGCGATCCTCTCGCTGCTGGAGTCGGTCACCGGCTCCCGGCTGACCTACGCCACGGCGCGCTTCGGCGGCCTCTCGCGGGACCTCGACGCCGACTTCCCCCGCCGGGCGCGCGAGGTGCTGGTCAAGCTCAAGGCGCGCTGGCCGGAGTTCGTGGACCTGGTCGAGGACAACGTCATCTTCCGGCAGCGCACCCAGGGGGTGGGGGTGTTCACGCTCGACCAGTGCCGGGCCTGGGGCGTCACCGGCCCGCCGCTTCGCGCCTCGGGCGTGCCGTACGACATCCGCAAGGCGGAGCCCTACGGCGCTTACTCCCGCTACCAGTTCGACATCCCCACCCGCCCGGAGGGCGACGTCTTCGCGCGATACATGGTGCGCATCGCCGAGATGGAACAGAGCGTCAGGATCATCGAGCAGGCGCTCGACGGCCTGCCGGAGGGGCCGATCCTCACGGAGGGCTCGATCGGCATCAAGAAGCGGCTC
>JAOUIC010000182.1 GCA_029884275.1 Gemmatimonadota bacterium
GCCCAGCGCTCGCTGCTGGGCGCTGCCCTCCTGGCCCTGATCGTGGCGGCGCTGCTTTCACTGCTCGCCGGTCGCCACCTGGCGCAGCCGATCACCGCGATCACGCTGGCGGCCCGCGCCATCGCCCAGGGCCAGCCACCACGGTTTCCGCACTCCAGCATCCCCGACATCGATGCCCTCATCGGCGCGGTGCGCGACATGCACGACCAGCTGTCGCGGCGCTTCGAGGAACTCCGGGCGGAGCGGAGCGAGACCGCCGCCCTGGTCGAGGCCATGGTCGAGGGGGTGCTCGCCACCGACCAGCGCGGGCGGATCATCACCGCCAATCCCGCGGCCCGACGCCTGCTCGGCTATGGGCCCGAGGAGGCCCTGCCGGACCTGCCCCAGCTGTTCCGCGCCAAGCAGGCGCGCGATGCCGTGCAGGCCGTGCTGAGCGGCGAGGCGCTGATCGAACGCGAGATCGAGCTCGACGGCTTGGCCGTGCTGCTCTCGGGGCGTCCCCTGCCAGGGGGCGGCACTCTGCTCGTACTCCATGATGTGAGCGATCTGCGCCGACTGGAGATGGTGAGGCGCGACTTCGTGTCCAATGTGTCGCACGAGCTCAAGACGCCCCTCACCTCCATCTCCGGCTACGCCGAAACCCTGAGCCACGAACTCCCCGACCGCGACACCACCCAGCGGTTCCTCGCCGTCATCCTCAGCAATGCGAAGCGGATGCAGCGGCTGGTGGATGGCCTGCTCGACCTCTCCCGGATCGAGTCCGGCGGCTGGAGGCCCTCCCCCGAGCGCCTGGACGTGGTGTCGGTCACCCGGGAGACCTGGAACCTGGTGAGCGACCGCCTGGGTGGATGCGGCCCCTCGCTGGCCCTGCAGATCGAGAACGGGGCGGAGAACGTGTGGGCCGACCCGGACGCCTTCCGGCAGGTGCTGACCAATCTGTTCGATAACGCGGTCCGCTACACCCCGGCTGACGGAGAGGTCACGGTGCGGGCCTGGCGGGAAGGCGGCGGCGTGCACGTCGCGGTGAAGGACCAGGGGCCCGGCATTCCGCACCAGCACCTCGCCAGGATCTTCGAGCGATTCTACCGGGCGGATGCGGGACGGTCGCGCGAGGAGGGTGGGACCGGACTCGGCCTGGCCATCGTGAAGCACCTCATGGAGGCGCATGGAGGGTCGGTGCGAGTGGAAAGCCGGGTGGGCCAGGGAACCGAGTTCGTCTGCGTGTTTCCTCCCGCGGAACCACTCCCGGGGGCCCAGTAACGCCGTTCCGCTCCTGTTACGGATCCGTGACGACCCGCCGACAACGCCGTGACCCTGACTGGATTGTATTCTCCCCGTATCGGCATGCCCGTGGCGGGGCGCCCGCCACATTCTCAATACGGGGAGTCCCTGATGCGCAGTAGCAGTGTCGTTCATCTCGCGGGTGTTGCCGCCTGGCTGGCCGTGGCCGTCAGCACGGCCGCGGCGCAGACCACCTATCCCACCGTGAAGGTCTCGGGCCGGCTTCACACGCAGTTCTACTACTTCGGTAATGAGGACTACGCTGCGCTGGGCGGCAATACAGCCACGCAGAACAACTTCTTCGTGCGCCGTGCACGAATCGAGGCCCGCGTGCAGCTCAACGAGTACATCACGGCGTTCATCCAGCCCGACTTCGCCGGTGGCCGCAGCACGTCCACCTCGACCAGTTGCAGGCCAGTGGTCGTCAACAACCCACTGCCGGATACCGTATCGGTGAGCTGCTCCTCCAGCAGCACGGGTGGGGTGCGACTCCGGGACGCCTGGATCGACGTCCGCTTCAGCAAGCCGGACGCGAAGACCGCCTTCACCGTGCGCCTGGGCCAGGAGAAGAAGCCCTTCAGCCGCTACGAGCTGACCTCATCGACTAATCTGCCCTCGATTGAGCGCGGCGCCGGGAGGGGCTTGATTGGCAGCGCGAGCAACGACTTGTTCGCCGCGAGCGGATACCTGGCGCATGATGTCGGCGCGAGTGCCCGCGTGGAGCGCAAGCTCGAGGGCGGCCGGATGGCGAGCCTCACGGCTGGCATCTACAACGGCCGCGGCGAGAGCGCCAACGACAATAACAACTCCAAGTCCTACGGCGTTCGTGCCTCGGCGGACATCTGGAGCAAGCTGAGCATCGGGGGGTCGTACTTCTCGCACGATGGCATCGTGGGAGCGGACACGGCCTACCGGAACAACGGCTACGGAGTCGATGCCCAGTGGAACAAGCCGGGTGAGCCGGGGCTTTTCGCCCTTGCGGAGTACCTCGGCGGTGAGACCGCGGCGGACAACAGCATCAACATGACCGGCATCCAGGCGGTCGCGGCGTATAACATCCGGATGAAGAGCCCGACCTCATTCCTGTACGCCATCGAGCCAGCCCTCCGCTTCGACCGTGCCGATCCGGACACCGACGCCGATGACAACGAGTCCACGCTGATCAGCGCGGTGCTCGGGTTCTACCTGACGAGCAAGGCGCAGTGGCGCATCGCCTACGAGACGCAAAACTTCGCCGCCAGCGGCGCCGAGAGCATCAGCGGGGTCCGGACCGCGCTCACTGTCAGCTTCTAGCCCCGTGACGGAGTCGTGACAAAGCCGGGTCGGGGCTGTTACCCGACCCGGCTTCTTTTCCCTCGCACGCGGGGTGACAAGTACCCCGCCAGACACCCGCAAGGAGCAGGACATGATCGGAAGCAGACTCTCCGTACGCGCCATCCTGACGGCAGTGCTGACCCTGAGCCTCGCCCAGGGTGCTGCAGCCCAGAAGCTGACCGGCGCCGGCGCAACTTTCCCGAACCCGATCTACAGCAAGTGGTTCGATGCCTACAAGAAGAAGACCGGCATCGAGAGCAACTACCAGTCCGTCGGGTCCGGCGCAGGTATCAGGCAGTATACCGCCGGGACGGTCGATTTCGGCGCCACCGACGGTCCCATGAACGAGGAACAGCTCACGGCGGTCAAGTCGAACGTGGTGCACATCCCCACGGTGCTCGGCTCCGTGGTGGTGACGTACAACCTGCCCACGCTTGGCAGCACGGCGCTCAAGCTCGACGGCAACCTGCTGGTCGACATGTACATGGGGCGGATCGCGAAGTGGAACGACAAGCGGATCGCGGCGCTGAATCCGGGGATGACTCTGCCCAACATCGACCTGCTGCCGGTCTACCGCGCCGATGGCTCGGGCACGACCTACGTGTTCACCGATTACCTGAACAAGTTCTCGCGCGAGTGGCGCGACAAAGTGGGCTATGCGACGTCGGTGAACTGGCCCACCGGCCTGAGCGGAAAGGGGAACGAAGGCGTGACCCAGCAGGTGAAACAGGTGGAAGGCGCGGTCGGGTACGTGGAACTCATCTACGCGCTGGGCAACAAGCTGCCATACGCCTCGATCAAGAACTCGTCCGGCAACTTCGTCAGCCCCTCACTCGAAACTGCGACCAACGCCGCAGCGGGACTGAGTCTCCCGAAAGACACCGACTTCCGGGTCTCGATTACGAATGCCCCCGGCGCCAACGCCTATCCGATTTCGAGCTTCACTTGGCTCCTGGTCGCGAGGGACGGCAAGGACGCGGCCAAGGCCAAGCAGATCCGCGACTTCCTGGTCTGGATGATCTCGGATGAGGCGCAGAACATGGCGCGCGAGCTCCAGTACGCTCCCCTGCCGGCGGCCATGCGAACCCTGATCGCCGATCGGATCAAGAGTCTGAAGGCCAACGGCCAGCCAATCGCGATGAACTAGCGGGATTCGGGTTTTCTTCCCCATTCACAGCCCCCCTCGGAATCCCGAGGGGGGCTGCCCTTTGGCGGCCGGTCGCACCGACCCCGATGTGACCAGTCCGTTACGCAATAGTGACGGTTCACGGATGAGCCTGGGGTACAATCCGGCCTCATGGAAGCCAAATCCGTCGTGCCGGTACCCAGGCCAGGGCTCCGGGGATTCTCGAGAGGGGACTGGCTCTTCAAGGGCGGCCTCACGCTGGCTGCCGCAGCCATACCTGTCCTCATGGGGTTTCTGGCCTACGAACTCTACGCCGGTTCGCGGCTCGCCATCGACCGGTACGGCGCCGGGTTCGTCACCGGCAGCACCTGGGATCCGGTGGCGGAGGAATTCGGCGCCTGGCCGCTCATCGTGGGCACGCTTCTGTCGTCCACACTGGCCCTGGTCATCGCGGTTCCGCTTTCGCTCGGCGTCGCCATCTACCTGTCCGAGTTCGCGCCCCGGTGGATGCGCCAGCCGGTCGCCTTCCTGATCGAGCTCCTCGCGGCGATCCCCAGCGTCCTGTACGGTCTGTGGGGGATCTTCGTCCTGCTACCGCTGCTCAAGCGCACCCTCTTCCCCTTCCTGCGCGACACCCTCGGGTTTCTCCCCTTGTTCCAGGGGCCGATCTACGGACCGTCGATGCTCGGGGCGAGCATTATCCTCGCCATCATGATCATGCCCTTCATCATGTCCGTGGCGCGGGAGGTCCTGCTAGCGGTGCCCGGGAGCCAGCGGGAAGCGGCCCTGGCGCTGGGCGCGACCCGGTGGGAGGCGGTGATGAGCGCGATCGTCCCGTACGCGCGATCGGGGATCATCGGTGCGGTGATCCTTGGCCTGGGACGGGCCCTGGGCGAGACGATGGCGGTCACGATGCTGATCGGGAACCGGCACCAGATCTCCGCGTCGCTGTTCGCTCCGGGTTACACCATGTCCGCGGTGATTGCGAATGAATTCGCCGAAGCCGCCACCGACATCCATTTCTCGGCGCTGACCTACGTGGCGCTGGTGCTGTTCGCGGTGACCGTCCTGATCAATGCCGCTGCCCGGCTGCTCATCTGGCG
>JAOUIC010000184.1 GCA_029884275.1 Gemmatimonadota bacterium
CCAGCATGCGGGAGAACAGCACCGGGTCCGTCTCGGCCAGGTTGGCGTCCCACAGGACGATGATGTCGGCGTGGTCCACGTCTTCGAAGCAGCCCACCGAGCCATCGAGCCCGAAGCTTCCGCGCAGTCCGGCCATCGCGCTGGCGGCGTAGAGCCGTGTGCTGGTCTCGACGTTGTTGGTCCCGAGGGCGCCCTTGAACAGCTTGGAGGCGGTGTAGGCGTCCGGAATGGTCCACTGTGCCGACCCGTAGATCCCGACGCTGTCCTTGCCATACTGCTTGACGGTCTCGCGGAGCCGCCGGGCCACCAGGTCCAACGCTTCAGTCAACGGCACGGCCACCAGCCCGCCCTCGCGGCGCACCATTGCCCGCCGGATCCGGTCAGCCCCGTACAGCGCCTGGACCGCGTTATACCCTTTCACACAGGCAAGTCCCTTGCTCACCGGCGAGTCGGGGTCCCCCTTCACGGCCACCGCCTGCCCGTTGGCAATGCCGACAAGCAGACCGCAACCGACTCCGCAGAGGCGGCAGGGGGCCTTCCGCCAGGTCGTGGCGGCCGGGACATCCGGGGGAAAGGCGGTGCCGTAGGGGAGCGCCGCTCCGGGCATGATGCCGGGCAAGGCGGTGGAGGCCGAGGCGGCCGTCACACCCTTCAGAAAAGTCCTTCGGTCTACCCGTGTCATAGGAGCCGGCGCGATAAAGGGTAGGGCTGGTCGGGCGGATCGAACCTGCGGCCGTCTCGCCGTCGGGTGCGATGGTCCAGCGCCGGAGGTCGTCCGGTCCGGTCCGCGGGTGCTTCACTGCACGTTCAGCGTTTCAACCGGGAAGCACCGTCGGCTCCCGCACGGCGGAACGGCACGAACGACTTGGTTAGGAGCGAGGGGTCGGGGATCCATCAATTGTCTGCGCAACGTTCGGGTATGCTGGATGAACGGATGCGGAATGGTTCGTGAAGATGGGTTCATGCCCCAGGCGTACGACACCCGCCCGCCCTCGGCGGCGGGCGGCGGTGGCCACAGGGCCACCGGAAGACTCATGGGCGAGGTGATCCCGTCGACCGATGGCCACATGCCGAGCCAAGGGAGGAGGGAATGAGATGGCCGCCCGGGTTGCTATCCCGGGCGGCCGGTGCGTCGGGCCAGCGAGCATTCACCCGCTGTCATGAGACCTCTGATCGACAGGGTCCCGTAGGCAACCAGACTGCGTCCCTACTGTCTGCCCAACGCTGGAGCAAGTTAGCCCCAAGCCGATGTGGAAAGCGGGAAGACGGCATGAGACCATCGTTACTTCATGCCCTGCCGCCTCGTCCCGACCGGCGGGCCTGAGCCCGGCGCGTGGTGTGACGCAGCCAATCCTACCAGGCCAGGATGCCCAACTCGTCCAGAAAGGCCGCGACCGGAATCAGGGAGAGGACGCTGGGCTCGCTCTTGAACGCCTGGGCGGCGGCGCGCAACGCCGGGGTTCCCGACTGCCCGGTTCGATTGCGATACCGGCGATGGGCATCGCCCAGGTCTCGGAACACGCTTCGGAGGCAGGCCCGTTCCCGCTGGTGCGCGGCATCGCCCTCACCGCCAGTGCTGAAGGGGAGGGTGGCCTGGTCCTTCCGGCGCCGGCCCCTCGGGCGAGAGGCGTTCTGGCGCCGGTCGAAAGCGAGTCCCGCCACCGAGAGCCGCTGACGCACGCGCTCTGCAACGGGATCGAGCGACGGTTTGAGCCCCGTCGCCTCGGGGGAACCTGGAACAGGCGTCATGGGTCCTGCCTCGTGGTGGGAGAAGCAACCGCCCCGTTGGTCAACCAGGCGGATACCCAAAGATAACCCGATGTACCCTTCAGGGAGAGGATGGCGGCCCGAGCGAAGCGATATCGACGGGACCCAGGTGGAAGATTCCCGCCGGGTGATGCCGGTGAGAGTCGCCAGTCGGTCAGTCGTGTGGTGCTGTCGGAGAGAGCTGGTCCCCGCTCATTCTCCCGGATCGGGGGGTAGGGGGGCGTCCGAATCACCGGCCTGCTCCTCCGGCTGGGGCTGAGCGCGCTCCGCGCGGCGTTCGGCCTTCAGCTGCCGCTTCTGCATCTTGGCGAGCTCCTTCTGGCGCTTCTCAAATCCATAGTTGCGCTTGGGCACGGAACCCCTGGGTTGGGCGTTGCGGAAGGAGGATGCGGGGGCATTCCCCGCGACTGCCCCGAATGTAACGGATTCCCCCGCCCGGCGTGGGGGCTCGCCCAACCGTGCCGATCTCCTGCCGCAGCCGGCCCCCTGCGCCGACCGTACCCCAGGGTCTGTCAGTCAGGCAGGCACCTCGTTGCCGGTCGATCGGCTGGCGGGGGTGCCCGGCTCTCGAAGCGGGGCCAGGCGCGGCTCGGCGCCGAGCCAATACAGCCCGTTGGCCATGATGCAGAATCCGGTGGCGGCGAACCAGAACATCGCTCCGCCGACGAATCCGGTGAACAGCAGCCACCATGGGCTGTGCGCAATGGACAGCACGGAGGCAATCGAGAGGTTGATCCCGACCACCAGGTAGATGCGCCGCTCGAGATACCAGCGGTCCGTCTGCATGAAGTAGGCGCGCCCGGGTCTCCAGTCCGGCCGGCCAAGCATCGGGGTGAACCCAAGCCGGGCGAGAAGGTTGCCGACGATGCAATAGCCAGTGAGCGATACCCCTACGGAGGCCAGGCCGGTCGCGGTCACGGCGAGGATGAACAGGGGATGGGCGAGCACGGAAAGGGAAGTCGCCGCGAGGAGCACGCATCCGGCGATGAGCCAGACGGTCCGCTCGATGTACCACCGGTGGGTGGGGACGATGTAGACGCCGGAACGCAGCGGCATGGATTGACTCCCTTCATGGGGGCGGCAACCGTGAGTCGTCAGACCAAGTCGGTCCGGGTGCTTCACGCGAAATCTTCATGGCGCCATGTTAAAGCGAGATGACATGAGTATGAAGGGCTCTCAATCAACCGTGGCAGTGGCGCAGGTCCCGGTTGGCAGGCAGGCCAGCTGGGGCGGATTGGGCGTTGCCATTCATTCGCGCCGGAGCGCACGGCAAGTCCGAGGTCGTGCAGCGGTTACTCGCGGCTAGTGGCGGGATTACCTGGCCGGGGGCTCCAGCGCCTACTCCTCAGTCTCCCTGGGAGTGAACTCGAAGAGGGCTCCGACTGAGTTGCTGAGGACCGGGTTGAGCCCTGGCATCTGCCCGAACCGGGCGACGTCCGCTTCCTGTCGCACGTAGACGAACCGTATGGACGCGCGCCGGAGAAACTCCACCCCCGCCGATGGATCCGTGGTGGAGAAGAACGCGTTGACCTCGTCGCGCTTGCGCTGGTAGTCCGGGGTCAATGCGTAGTGCCCGGCGTACAGCCGTCCGGGAAAGCCACTCGTCAGCCAGAGGTCATCGGTTCGCCACGGCACTCTCGACTTGTCCACGATCAGGATGTCTTCGTCGACCGCGTGCTCCCGAAGCGCCCGGACCAGTGCCTGGTGGTCGGGGGTCATCCAGGTGTACGCCGGGGGACTGCCGCTGGGGTGCGCCGCAAAGCTCATGTTGGTCCGGATGCGCCAGACCTGCCAGACCGGTGTGGCGCCCAGGATCGCCGCGGCGACGAGCGCATGCCGCCAGTTGACCCTCGGATGCCGGGCGAAGTAGATCGCGCCGGCGACGATCATGAGTGGGACCTGCAGCGTCAGTGTACCGCGGTCAGAGTAGGGATAGAAGGGCCCGGAGAGCGTCAGGACGGTGCACCCCAGTGCCCACCCGAGCAGGAAACACTCTCGCACGCCCGCCGTCCGCCAGTAGCCGACCAGCCCCCAGGCGATCAGACCCCAAGCCAGCGGATAGGCCAGGGCCAGCTCGGAGAAGTAGACGCTCTGGGCCCGCCAGGCGGGGATGGGCACACCGGCCTGCTTGTAGAGCAGCATCTGCCATGCGATGGCTGCACCGACGAGGAGCGCGCACAGCGCGAAGGTGAGCACTGCGTGGCGAACCGGCAGCCCTCGAAGCCAGAACAGCGCCACTATTCCGGCTGCGATGAACAACAGCGTGACCCCGTCATAGATATGCAGCAGCGTCGCCGTGCCGAACAGGAAGCCGGCGAGCAGAAGGCGAGGCACCGTGAATGCGGTCAGAGCCAGGTAGAGGCTGGCGATGGCGGCAAGCGCCACCACGAGGAAGAAGAGGAAGTGGGTATCGAAGAGGGTGGTGAAGATGTAGTGACTGCGGTACTGCTCGAACACGATCGAGTTCTGGAGGCCCTCGGTTACGATCCTCCGGAATGGGGTGAGGCTGTGCAATCGATCGACATCGTCAAGCAGCATCAGGTGTGCGCCGAGACCGCCGCCGAGCAGCAGCGACAGAAAGACCCACCACGTCTGGTAGCGCGACCCCAGGAAGTGTCCGGCGCACCAGTAGAGCCCCA
The DNA here is from genome assembly GCA_029884275.1 of Gemmatimonadota bacterium. Classification (GTDB taxonomy): domain Bacteria; phylum Gemmatimonadota; class Gemmatimonadetes; order Gemmatimonadales; family GWC2-71-9; genus JADJOM01. The sequence continues at coordinate 4,407 of JAOUIC010000184.1, forward strand.
GGGAGAGCACTATGGCGAGGACGGCCCCGAGGTACGCGTATACATAGCCGGGGCGGGCGTGGAGCCACCCGGACAACTTCCCGACTCCGTAATAGAAGAACATCGCGATGTGTGGAGCGTTCGGCTCGGACGTCATGCGGTTGTCCACGATCGGCCCGGTCGTCTGGGTCCGCTCCATCAGCATGCGATACTGCATCTCGTCGGGCGAACCGTTCAAATTGCCGGTGAACTCCCAGCCCGGCGGGGTCTGCAATTGCGCACCCCAGAACGGCCCGAGGTGGACCAGCCCGGCGACGAGTGCCGCCAGCAGGGGGAGGTACCGGACGATGTTGCCGGTCCGGCTCCCGCCGAGCGAGGGAGTCTTCCCTGCGGAGTCGGCGGAATGGTCGGGTGCGGTCGTCACCTCGA
>JAOUIC010000183.1 GCA_029884275.1 Gemmatimonadota bacterium
ACACTCGCCCTGGCTGGCGTGGCGGCCGTCGCCACGATCGCCGCGCTGTGGGGCTGGCTCCGGCCGGCCCCGCCGCGCCCCACGCTGCGCTACACGATGATGCTTCCCGAGGGGAGAGGACTCTCGCCCGAGCGGGGCACCCGGTTCGCGCTTTCACCGGATGGGTCGAAGATCGTCTACGCCGGCCAGGGGCCGGATGGCACGCAGCTCTACCTCCTCGACCGGAGCCAGCTCGAACCGAGACCCCTTCCCGGCACTGACGGCGCCATCGTTCCCTTCTTCTCGCCCGATGGAGAACAAGTCGGCTTCAACATTCTTGGGAACGCGGCGCTCAAGGTGGTGGCGCTGAACGGCGCCCCACCGGTGACGATCGCTGACTCCGGGCTGGGATCCGACGGCGCCACCTGGAGCGCCGACGGGTACATCTACTTCGATGGCCTGACCGGCGGCGGCACCACCGGGCTGGTCCGGGTGGCGGCTGCCGGAGGCCCTCACGAGCAGGTGACGGTAGTGGACACCGCCCAGGGTCAGCAGGATCACTTCTGGCCGGTGGCCATCCCCGGGGGCCGCGGAGTCTTCTTCACCGTGCAGTATCGCAACAGCCGGCAGGCAAGCAATATTGCCGTCTACGATCAGAAATCCGGCACCTATCACACCCTGGTGCAGGGCCTGACGGCGCGGTATGCACCGACCGGTCACATGGTCTATGTCTCGTCCGCCGGCGATCTCCTCGCTGTTCCATTCGATCTCGAGTCGCTCCAAATCACGGGACAGCCGGTCGCGATCACCCCCGGCGTCGCCGGGCGGGCCTTCGGGGCGGTGGACCTGGCCCTCTCCACGTCAGGCACCCTCATCTACCAGCTCGGGACCGTGAACACCGATCCCGGCAACGTGGTGTACGTGACGCGCGATGGTCGCGCCACGCCGATGGATGCGGCCTGGTCCGGCACGTTCCAGACCCTCGCCCTTTCTCCCGACGGCCGGCAGCTCGCCGTGAGCATCATCAGCGGGGGTGAGCAACAGACCTGGATCAAACAGCTCCCCGACGGGCCTCTCAGCAAGCTCACCTTCGACGGAGCGCTGAACTACCGCCCCGCCTGGAACTCCGATGGGCTCACCGTCGGATTCAGCACGGCGGCGACGACGTTCGCCGAGACGCGAGCCGATGGCAGCTCACAACCCCGCGTCGCGCTCTCCGACTCCGCGGGCAACGGCATACAGGAGGCGTTCTGGTCGCGGGATGGACGATGGCTCGTCTATCGGACCACCAGCAGAGACATCTTTGCCCGGCGCACGTCGGGCGATACGACGCCAGTGCCGCTCCTCGTCACGCCGGGCTTCCAGGAGATCGAGCCGACCCTGAGTCCCGATGGCAGGTGGCTGGCCTACGCCTCGAACGAGAGCGGGCGCTTCGAGGTCTACGTCCGGCCGTTTCCGGACACCGACCGGGCCAAGTGGCAGGTCTCCACCGATGGCGCCGCCGATCCGCTCTGGTCGCACAGCGGCCGGGAACTGTTCTTCAACTCCAATGCCGCAGCGGTGATCGCGGTCGAGGTGCTTCCGGGCACGACATTCACCATGGGCAAGCGAACGACGCTCTTCAGCGCCAGCCAGTCCGCCAGCGGCCCGCGCTCGTGGGACATCACCCCCGACGACCAGCGATTCGTCATGATCCAGCTTGCTGGAAACGAAGGCACCCAGAATCGAGAACTGCTGGTCGTCGAGAACTTCTTCCCCGAACTTCAGTCCAGTAAACAACCATAGATCGCGCGACACTCGAAGGATTGCGCCCATACCAGAGGATTGACCGCATGACAAAGCAATTCGTTCGCCGGAGTGGCATCGCCCTCCTGGCCCTGGCCTCCGCCATCACCGCCCTGCCTCTCTCGGCGCAGGTCCCCGAGGCCACCACCGCGGCGCTCAAGCAGATCTATGCCTCCCGCTACTACGCCGCCGAGCGGTTCGGGCCGGCCCGGTGGATCGAGGACGGGAAGGCCTACACCACGCTGGAGAAGCCTGCCGACAGCATCGGCGGCTACGACATCGTCCGGTATGACTCGAAGACCGGTGCGCGGAGCATCCTGATTCCGGCGGCGTCGTTCATCGCGCCGGGCGACACGGTGCCCCTCTCCATCGACAACTACATCTGGTCGCCCGACGCGAAGCAGCTCATGATCTTCACCAACACCGAAAAGGTCTGGCGCCAGAACACCCGCGGCGATTACTGGGTACTCGACCGCGCCAGCGGCGCGCTCCGCCAGCTCGGGGGCAAGGGCGCCCCCGCCTCCACCATGATGTACGCCAAGTTCTCGCCGCAGGGCGACCGCGTCGCCTTCGTCCGCAAGGGCGACATCTACGTGGAGCGACTTTCCGACGGCGCCATCACGCGGCTCACCACCGGCGCCGACTCGCTGCACGTCAATGGCATGAGCGACTGGGTGTACGAGGAGGAGTTCGGGGTGCGCGATGGCTTCCGCTGGTCCCCCGACGGCACGAAGATCGCCTACTATCACTTCGACATGACCGGCGTCGGCACATTTCTGATGATCAACAACACCGACTCGCTCTACCCCTTCGTCATCCCCATCCAGTACCCGAAGGTCGGCACCACCAACTCCGCGGTGACCGCCGGCGTGGTGAGCGCCAGCGGCGGATCCACCACCTGGTTCCAGCTTCCCGGCGACCCGCGCGAGGACTACATCCCCTATATGGAATGGGCCGGCAAGGACTCGGTGCTGGTGCAGCGGATGAACCGCCTGCAGAACAACGACGCCCTGATCCTGGTCAGCGCGGCCACGGGCGGCACCCGGACCATCATGGTCGAAACCGACCAGGCCTGGCTCGACGTCGTCGACGACATCGACTGGCTGAAGGGCGACAAGGAGTTCATCTGGCTGAGCGAGCGGGATGGCTGGCGGCACGCCTACGCCATCTCCCGCGCCACCGGCGCGGCGCGCCTCATCACCCCAGGGAACTTCGACGTGATGAGCATCGCCAAGGTGGACGACAAGGGAGGCTGGCTCTACTACGACGCCTCACCGGATAACGCCACGCAGCGGTATCTCTGGCGCACCCGGATTGATGGCAAAGGAACGGCCGAGCGACTGACGCCGGCAACCGAGGTCGGCGGCCACCGGTATACCATCTCGCCGGACGCGAAGTACGCCTTCCACAGCTGGTCCAGCTTCGACACGCCGGGCCCCACCGAACTCGTGAGCCTGCCGAAGCACACCATCGAGCGCACCCTCGCCGCCAACACCGAGCTGGTGGCGCGCGCCAAGGAGGCGATCACCCAGCCCGGCGAGTTCTTCCAGGTCAGGATCGCCGACGGCTCGACACTCGACGGCTGGATGATCAAGCCGAAGAACTTTGATCCAAACAAGCAGTACCCGATGCTGATGTACGTCTACGGCGAGCCGGCGGGAACGACGGTCCAGGATTCCTGGGGCGGCAGCAACCGGCTCTGGTACCAGACGCTCGCCGACCAGGGATACCTCGTCGCCAGCGTGGACAACATGGGCACGCCGGCCCCGAAGGGCCGGGCGTGGCGTAAGGCGGTCTACGAGCAGATCGGCGTGCTCTCCAGCATGCAGCAGGCACAGGCAGTGCAGACGCTCGCCCGCACCCGCCCCTACATCGATTCCACCCGGGTCGGCATCTGGGGATGGAGTGGCGGCGGCTCGTCGACGCTGCAGGCAATGTTCCGGTATCCCGAGGTCTATTCGATGGGAATGAGCGTGGCGCCGGTGCCCGACCAGCGGCTCTACGACACCATTTACCAGGAGCGGTACATGGGGCTTCTCGGCCCCAACGCCGAGAAGTACGACTCCGCCTCACCCGTCCACCAGGCGAAGGGGCTGGAGGGGCATCTGTTGATCGTCCACGGCACGGGCGATGACAACGTGCACTACCAGGGCACCGAGCGGATGATCAACGAGCTGGTGAAACTGAACAAGCCGGTGGAGGTGATGGTGTATCCGAATCGCAGCCACGGCATTCGCGAGGGCCAGGGCACCACGCTGCACGTCTACTCGCTGCTGACCCGGTACCTCATGACCTACCTGCCGGCGGGCTCGCAGTACACGCCGGTGCCGTAAGAAGCGTGGCAGCCGATCTTTCTGTCATTGCGAGGCCACGGAGTGGCCGAAGCAATCTGTGTTGAGATTGCTTCGTCGTCCCCCTTCGGGAGACTCCTCGCAATGACAGAACGGGCTCCCCACTGCGGGGAGCCCGTGTCGCTTCAGCGACATCAGCCGAGCCGCGGCTTCAGCCGCGACCAAGAGGCGCCGCCGGCTATTCCTTTTCCGTCACCACCGCGTACTCCCCCGTAATCTCATCCAGCCCCGACGTCAGTCCATTCGCCGTGGTGCGGTTCTTGTCCAGGACGTATTTGGCGAGGGTCGTCGTCAGCGGCAATGTCACCAGCACCAGGATTGCTGAGAGCCAGAACGGCACGCCGACGCCGGCGTGGTCCATCAGGTAGCCGGCCAGGATCGGGAAGGCGACCCGACTCACCCCACCGAAGGTGTGCTGCACCCCCATGTAGAGCCCGCGCTCGTTCGACGCCACCACCGTGCTCAGCAACCCTGTGATGCAGGGGAAGATGAACGCGGTGCCGATTGGCATGAGCGTGAAGCCCACCGCCAGCATCGGATAGCCAGTCGCCAGTCCGGTCGAGGCCAGGCCCACCGCGAGAATCACGATGCCGAGTCGGGAGAGTCGCGCCTCGCCCAGTCGATCGACCATGCGACCCAGCAGGAGCGAGCGGACCAGCACGCCCATCCCGCCGAGGTACATCACGAAATATCCGATAT
>JAOUIC010000186.1 GCA_029884275.1 Gemmatimonadota bacterium
CTTCCTCGACCGCGGCTTCGGCCCGCTGCCGCGACCCAGCGTGGCACAGTGGAGCCAGTGGAACCATCACCTGGACAAGCTGGTCCGGGACGGCGCGCCGGTGGTGGAGCTGCACTGGCACATCCAGCGCCCCGATGCCCCATTCCGGATCGACGTCGAGGGACTGTGGCAGCGATCGCGCGAAGCGGTGCTCGACGGGGCGCCGGTGCGCCTGCTGTCGCCCGAAGACCTGCTGCTGCACCTCGCGCTCCACCTCGCCTACCAGCATCGCTTCGAGCGGGCGGCGCTGAAGGGAGTGGTGGACCTCGCCACGGTGATCACCGCGGAACCCAAAATGAACTGGGAGGTGCTGGCCGAGCGGGCCACCGCCTGGGGGGCGTCGGGCTACCTGCACGCGTCGCTCCGGCTGGCCGCGGACCTGCTGGCCGCTCCGGTCCCGCCTTCGCTGTTCAGGAGCCTGCCGCATCGGCCGGCGGACGAGGAGATCGTGGATGTGGCGCGGCGCTACATCCTGATGCTCCGCGCGGTGGTGCCGACGGTCTACCTGGAACTCGCCAAGAGCAGGTCGCTCCGAGAGCGGGCCACCCTCGTGCTGGGGGCAGTCTTTCCGCCAAGGACGAAGATGGCAGCGATCTACGGACTTCGCGCCGGCTCTCCGTTGGTGTATCCGTGTTATGTGCTGCGGCCGGCGAGTCTGCTCTGGAACCGGAGCGTCCTGCTGTTTCGTTCCTTCTTCCGGACCCCGGTCATGCAGCGCACCATCGACCGCGAACGGGACCGGCTCCTGCTGGAGCGGTGGCACCCGACGCCACCCGAGTAGGGGGCCGGCAGATCTGCTTGACGGGAACGGAGTCAGGGGGTTTCTCGGAGTTCACCCTGCACAAGCTCCCCCGTCGAGCAGACAGGTGATAGCTGGACTCCGCGGCGCTCGTGAGCCTCGAGAGAAGGGTCAGCGGCGGCACCCGGCCGGCCGCGGGCGCCATACTGGGCGTCGCGGGCACCATCGACCGCTGCATCACCTCAGGAACTCACCCACCGCCCCACGAGCCATCCCCCCAGAAGTCCGGCGATCACGCCCAAGTACTCTACTGGCGAGGGCACCGGCAGGCCGGGGACCAGCGCCGCCCCGCTGTACGCCAGGACCGCCACCAGCGCGCCAATCCCGACCCGCGCCGGCGACTGCCCGCCGAGACCCGCGAACCAGCCGGCCGGCGCGATGGTGGCGCCCAGCCACGCCACCGTTATGAACTGGGTCGCGGGGCCTAGCACGAAGTAGAACGGCAACAGCGCGTTCCACAGCAGCCCCGGCGACATCGGGATGCGCGTCTCCCGGGTCGCGTCGCCATGCTCCGCCCGGAGCACCCAGGCGCCCCGGACGACGCCGCCTGCCACGAGCGTCGTGTCTCCCGGCTCGCGGCCGGGGAAGGCGGCCATGCGCACGTACACATTCCCAAGTTCGATGGCGCGGAGTCCGGTCCGGATCCCGAAGGCCAGGTGGCCGCGCCGCTGGCCCAGGACGAAGATCTCCCGCTGCTCGCTGTCGAACACGCTCGCGATGGGCGCGAACCGCCGGGGCGCGGGGCCGGCCACAATCCGCGCCTCGACCATGACCGAGTCGCCCAGCAGGAGCGCGCGGAGCGCGCTGCTCTCGGCGCTCCTTCCCCTGGGGAGGCGGACACCGTTGACGGTGGCGTCGAGCAGCGTCCCCTGCCAGGTGTCGAACTGCCCCAGTTCCGCCGCCCATTGGCCCCAATAGACACTTCGGGGCAGGGTGGGCTGGATGAGCATCCCGGTCAGCCCCACCATCGCCAGCCAGGCCAGGCCCGCGGCGAACGCCAGACGTCTGCTCCGCGCGGCCGGTGGGCGGAGCAACCGGCGCCACGAGCCGGCCAGCCAGATGCCGAGTGCGCCGCCGGCCGTGTTGGTCAGGATGTCGCGCAGGCTCGGATCGCGTCCCAGGATCCATTGGTGCTGGGCGAATTCAATCGCGACCGTGGTCAGGGCCACGAGCAACAGAGCAAGGCGCCCCGGGTGCCACCGCCCCAGCGCTAGGCCCAGAGGCACGAACAGCAGGACGTTGAGAATCGCGTCGCGGGTCGCCTGGTCGCCGCAGGTGAAGAGGCAGGTCCATGGCACGCGCGCCGCCTGTTCCGCCGCGCCGGGGTCAGGCTGGAGGGTGAGCGCGCCGGTGATGGAGAGAGCGCAAAGGACCGGGATGGTCCTCCGCCACAGGTGTTGCCTGTCCGCCACGAGTGCTCCGGTGAAGGTCTGCTTGCGCGGCTGGCACTATAACTGCACTATCCCCGGGTCCGACAGCCGCAGGGCTCCGCGGCTACATTCTGTCCACCATATGAAAGTCACGACAGCGATGATCGGCCACCGGCCGTCCGTCACCCTCGCGCTGGGTCTGCTGGTGATGGGCACGGCACCGCTCCGGGCCCAGAGCCTCACCGAGGGCACCCTGCGTGGAGAGATCGCGCTGGCGAGCGGCGTCGCGGTCGGCGACGTGACGCTCACCCTGGAGGATGTCAGTGGCCGGGTCCTCCGCCGCCTGCTCTCCGATCGCAGAGGCCACTTCACCATCCCTCTCCTTGCCCCGGGACAGTATGCCATGCTGCTGGAAAAGGCCGGCTATCAGCCGCTCCGCCAGCGCGGCATCCTGGTGCATGCCGACGTCACCACCCACGTCCGCATCCGCGTCACCCGCCGCCCGCCGCCCATCATGGCCGTCGAGGAGGCACCGGTGGCGGATCAGCGCTTCACCCCCACGGCACCCTTCGTGGCCGAGCGCCTCTCCCGGCCCGAGCAGCCCTGGTTCGGACCGCGGGATGATCTTGCCGACCTGGGGCGGAATTCCATCTTCGGCGCGAACCCTCGGGATCAGCGCTCCGGCCTGACTTCCTCGCTGGGTGGCCTGCCGCAGGGCTCGTCCCGATTGCTGATTGACGCCGTTCCCATGACCTGGATGCGCCATCCCGGCGTGCCCAACGATCCCGCCGCCGCGCCGGCCCTCTCGCGCTCGATGCTCGGCCCGGTTCAACTGGCGCCCCATGCGACCGACGCCGAGTGGTTTGGCGGCAATTCGGGCACGGTGAGTGCCGTGTCGCGTCGCGGCGGGGTCCAGTTCAGGTTCGAGCCATTCGCCTTCTGGAGTGGCGGGGTCGGGGTCCCTTCCGGCCAGAATCCGGCGGACTCGTCCCTCGCCTCGTTCACCGCCGGCGCGACGGTGTCGGGAACGCTGGTGCCGGAGCAGGCGACCTTCATCGCGGGCTTCAGCTACCAGCAGCTCGAAGTGCCGACGGCCGAGCCGTGGGAGTCCGACAGCGGTTCCCTCGGCGGGGCCGAGGTGCCGCTCACCACGACCCTCGAGAGCGTGGCGAGCGCCAACTTCGGAACCGACGTCACCAGGTTCACCCGCCCGGTGGTGCGCACCGAGAAGGGGGGATCCGGGGGGCTCAGGGTCGACTGGCGGCTGTCGCGCACCCAGCAGCTGATGGTCAGGGCCAACTCCGGACAGCGGAAGGAGTACTCGGCCCTGCTGGGCGAGGACGTGCTGAACGGGTCCGGCACCGGCGTCGCGGCCAAGGACATGACGACGGCGGTTGCCCTGCTCTCCAACTGGACCTCCATCGCCAACGAGTTCCGGGTGGGCTATCGCTTCACGGAGCGTGACTGGTCCGGGGCTGGGCTTCCGGCGACCTACCTCGTGGGTGACGGCGCCGGCGTCGGGGCGAATCCGACCGCGGACGGGAAGTTCCGTCGCTACGCCATCGACTTCGTCGAGACCATCCAGCACACCTGGGGCGGGGGCGCGCACCGCGCGAAAGGCGGGGTTCAGTACTCGCTCGGCGAGTGGCGGCAGAACTACCTGTATGGGAGCGACGGCATCTTCCAGTTCGGTGACCTGGAGAGCTTTGGCAACGGGGGCCAGGGAGCCTTCATGGTCACCGAATCGCCACGGCAGACCACCGAGTTCAAGGTCCAGGAGTATGTCGTGTTCGGCGAAATCCTCTACCGGCTGGCTCCTGGGCTCAGCGCGCTGGGCGGGATCCGGTTCGACCGCCAGAAGTTCCCCGTCGGGCGGGGCGAGAATCCCATCCCGCGCGACCCCGTCTTCGACTCGCTCTTCTTCGGGCTCCGCAACAACACCCCTCCGGACGACAACGGGAATGTGGCTCCCCGGGTCGGGCTGGTCTGGGAGGGCGGCACCAACCGGACCTGGACCGGCAGCCTCGGATGGTCGTACCACTACGGCCAGCTCAATCCGGCCTACCTCGCCGAGGCGGCGGTCGCGAGCGGCTCCCTCCGGGTGCGTCGCGGCCTTGGCAGCTTCGGGGCGTGGCCCGCGCTGCCGGACACGATTGCGGCGCCCTATGCCGGCCAGCGTTTCACGCTGTTCAGCCCTAACGACGACTACCGCAACCCCCGGTCGAGCAAGGTGGATCTCGCGCTCGGGAAGACCCTCGCCTCGCTCACGACGGTACGCCTCACCGGGGGGTATCATCACACCGACTTCCTGCTGAAGCGGGTGGACCTCAACCGCCTCCCGTTCCCCACCGGAACCACTCAGGAGGGGCGCCCGGTGTACGGTGACCTCACCCAGCAGGGTGGGTTGCTGGTGGCGACGCCGGGCGGCAACCGCCGGGTCGCCGGGTACGACCTCGTCTCCGGGCTCGCTTCGACCGGCTACTCCGATCACTATCAGGCCGGCGTCGCGCTCACCCGCGAAGCGGCGACCGGCCTCTCGTTCACCGCCTCGTACCTGTGGTCCCGGACCCGGGACAACTGGCTTCAGAGCC
>JAOUIC010000187.1 GCA_029884275.1 Gemmatimonadota bacterium
CGGCCTGCAGTGACCGCTTGGGGACGATGCTGGCGGCGGCCGTGGTCGCCACCGGCGGGGTGACCGGTTGAGGCGGCGGTGCGGCGGCCACCACCGGCGCGGCCTTCACCGTGACTGACTGCGTGGCCGACTTGCCATCCACTGTGGCACGGATCTCGGCGGTGCCCGGTGCCAACGCGGTGACGACGCCACCGATGACCGTGGCGACCTGCGGGGCACTCGAGGCCCAGCTGATGGTCCGGTCGCTGAGGTCGCGACCGCGCGCATCCCGCGCCACCGCGCTCCACCGCGAAGTCTTGCCGACCGTCAGTTCCCGGTCTGGCGTGGTGAGCACAACGCTCGCCGCGACGACGACGACTTCGTTCACCGTCACCGCGACGGTGGCCGACTTTCCTTCCGCCGTGGCGGTGATCGTTGCCGTCCCCTTCCCGACGCCGGTCACCCCGCCCTTCTGATCCACCCGCGCGATCCGCTCGTCGCTCGACTTCCAGGTCGTGGCCCGGTCCGACAGCGATTGGCCGCGGCCATCCCGGGGAGAGGCGGCGAGCTGAGCGGTCGCCCCCACGTCCACAGAGAGCGCGGCCGGTTCGAGGACGACCACGGCCACCGGCGCCGGCTTTGGCGGGTTGACCGTGAAACTGGCGCGGGACTCCTGCCCCTCGCTGCTCGCCGTGATGGTCACCGTCCCCGGACCGATGGCGGTCACCAGCCCGGCGGAGGACACCGTGGCCACCGCCGGGTCGCTGCTGCTCCAGACCACCGTACGGCTGCCCAGCGCCTTTCCCTTCGCGTCGCGCGGCTCGGCCGTGAGCTGGGCGGTCCCGCCCGGGTCGAGTGTCTTTCCGCCACCGGTCAGGTCGACGCTCGCCACCGGCGCGGGCAGGTCAGCCGTCGCCTGGTTGACCGTGAGATCGATCGTGCCGGAGCGCCCCTCGGAGGAGGCGGTGATGCTCGCAGAGCCGGGCTTCCTGCCTGTGACCGCGCCAACCAGGGAGACGTGCAGCACCGACGTGTCGCTCGAGGTCCACGCAACCGCCCGGCCACTCAGCTCCCTGCCGGCGGAGTCCTTGAGCTGGACGGCGTATTGCCGCGTGCGCCCAACTGCCACCGGCCCGGTCTCACCGAGGATCGACACCGTTGCGATGGTCACCGGCGCGGGGGCGGGCGGTGGCGCCACCGGCGCGGAAACGGCAACCGTGTCCGCGGGTTGGCTCGGGGCGGGTTCCCCTCCCCCACGGTTCATGAGCATCACCCCGACCGCGACCACCGCCGCGCCGCCCACCAACGCAGCGATCAGCTTCCCCTTACCGCCGGATGGCGCCGCCGGCTTGGCGGACGAGGGGCGCTCCTGAACTGGCGCCGGAGCTGGCTCGGAGGAGCGGGGCTTGGGAAGGGCGTCTACCCTGGCAGTCGTCGCCTCGATCAACTCGGCTGGCGCCACGGTGATCGTGACCTCCGCCTCCCGACCTTCCACCCGCGCGCGAACCGTCGCCTTCCCCGGCGCTTTGGCGGTGATCTGACCGTTGGCTGAGATCCCCACCACTTTCGCGGAGTCGGAGGACCAGGCAACCGAGCGGCCGGTGAGCGGAGCTCCGGCCTCGTCCAGGACGACGGCGCTGAGCGACCCCGACGCACCGACGGTCAGGGGGGCCGCACCCTCGATTCGGACCGCCGCCACCGGCACCGGCACCACGCCGATCGTGACGGTCCAGGTGTGGCCCTCGCAGGTCGCGGTGACCTTCACCGAGCCGGGTGCCACGCCGGTGACCTCGCCAGCCGCGTTGACCGTCGCGATGTTCGTCGCCGCCGAGGACCAGGTCAGCTCCCGGCCAAGGAGGCTGTGGCCCCGCCCATCCTTGACCAGCGCCGTCAACTGCACCCTGGTGCCAACCGGGATGGGCGGCGGCGGGGCCACCGTGACCGACGCCACGGGCGCCGGGGTGACCCGGACAGTGACGGCCGCCTGCCGCCCCCCAGCAGCCGCGGTGATCTGGGTGGTCCCCTCCCCGACCCCGGCGAGGAGGCCGTTCGAGCCGACCGTCGCGATCCGGTCGCTGGCGGACCGCCAGGTCACTTCACGGCGGACCAGCTGGTTCCCGCGCGCATCGGTGAGCGTCGCGGTGAGCGCCACCGCCTGCCCGGCGACGACGGACGGGTCCGCCGGTTGGATGACAATGCTGGCGACAGGCGCCGGCGTCACCACCAGGCGGGCACTACCGCGCACGCCCTCGCATTCGGCGGTGACCTCGGCGGTCCCCTCCCTCATCCCGGCGACATGCCCCTGCTCGTTGACCGTCGCGACGCCCGCGGGAGCGATGGTCCAGCGGACCGCGCGGTCACGGACCGTCCCGCCCCTCCGGTCCTTGACCGTGAGCTGGAGATCCCGCTCGTCGCCGTCCGCGATCCTGAGCTCTGCCGGCTCGATGGTCACCGAGCCGACCGGCACCGCCGCGATCGTCACCTCGGCGGTGGCACTGACCCCGTCGCAGGTCGCGATGACCGTCACCACCCCCGGGGCATGGCCGGTCAGGAGTCCGCCCGCGGAGATCGAGGCGACTTTCGGGTTGTTCGAGGCCCAGTTGACCGGGGAGGCGGTGGTCGCGCCGCTCGCGCTACGGGGCGTGGCGGTGAACTGCATCGCATCACCGGCATGCAGATCGCCCCGCGCCGGGGCGACCGCGAGATCGACGACACGCTGCGCGGGGATGGGAGTTGTTGCGGCGTCCGACACCGACCGGTCCCTCGGCCGTGGCACCGGGCTCGACGGCGGCTGTGGAAGCGCCTCCAGGAGTTGCCGGCCCCCGCCCTTCCGGGCCAGCTCGAGCAGCTGCAGCCGGATCGGGTCGTCGTGTGCCAATGGCTGGGCCGCGAGCGCGCTCACCAGCTCCTCCATCGAACTGAACCGCCGGTCGGGTGATTTCTCCAGCATCCGCATGACCGCGGCCGCCAGGTCCGGCGGGCAGTCGACCCGCTCCTCCAACAGCGGCCTGGGCTGTTCGTGGAAATGGGCGAACATGATGGCCATCGCCGAGTCGCCCTCGAACGGCTGGTGACCGGTCAGCATCTCGTAGGCGACCACGCCTAGCGAGTACTGGTCCGACTTGCCGGTGATGTCCTTGGCGGCGCACTGCTCCGGGCTCATGTACGCCGGCGTGCCGACCGCGATGCCGGTCATCGTCAGGCCGCGGTTCTCCGCCACCTTGGCGATCCCGAAGTCGGTCACCACCGACCAGCCCTCCTCATCGATCATGATGTTGGCGGGCTTCACATCGCGGTGGACGATGTGACTGCGGTGGGCGTAGCCGAGAGCGCTGGCGACCTGCTGCAGGATGGCCTTCACCATCGGCACCGGCATCGGGCCGAGGTCCTTGATGATCGCCTCCAGCGAGCGGCCGGCGATGAACTTCATCACGAAGAAGAGCGTCTTGCCGGTGCTCTTCACGGTGTAGATGGGAATGATGTGTGGATGGCTCAGGTTGGCGGCGGTGCGGGCCTCGCGGCGGAACCGCTCGCTCATCCCCTCGCCCATGAGCAGCAGGGCGGGCGACATCACCTTGATGGCCACCTTGCGGTCGAGCGCGATGTCATGCGCCAGGTAGACCGACGCCATGCCGCCGCGGCCAAGCTCTTTCAGGATCTCGTACTCGCCGATGGTCGCCTTCTTGACCAGCTCGACCACTTCCTCCATCGGGTCCCGGTCCGGTGCCGCCGGCAGGACCGCGGTGGCAACGCCGCCCTGCTCACCAGACACGTCCGAGCCGCACTTCATGCAGAAGCGCGCGCCGGGGTTGATGGCTTCCCCGCAGCGTTGGCAGACGGGGCGTGGCGGAGGCGTCATTGAGTACCGAAGTTGTGGATCTGACACAATTTAGCGCTTCGACCCGAACCGGCAACGGGCACCGGCGCCAATGCAGCTGCGGAGCAAGGAAGGTGCCCGGAGGACGCAGGGGAGGGCTTGGCGGGCGGGACAGGTGCGCGGGTCTGGGGTCCTCTTGCCAAGACTCCAGCCCAGGCGGGACGCGGGTCGGGCCGGGGTCCGCTATGGCGCCGGGGCGGCGGGACGCGGGCGCGGATCGGGATTCCCAACCAACACCCGCAGATACTGCAGGACGCGGGTCGGGCCGGGGTCCCTTGGCGGCGCGCGCGGGATTCCGGCTCAGGTCAGAGACAATACTCCGCGCGGATTGCGTTGCACGGTAACGTGACGGATGTCTGGCGCGCCGCGCGGACCCCGACCCGCGCCCGCGTCCTACCCGGCTGAGCACCCCCGACCCGCATCCGCGTCCTGCCTGGAGAGGTCCCGCCTGCATCGAAGTCCTGCCAGAAATCCGAGTCCCGCCTGCAACGAGATCCACAGGAATTCCCTAATTGCCCAGACGGTCCGTGACACGTCGCCGCGCCACGCTGCTCCCGGTCATCGCCACCAGCCCTCTCAACTCCAGTTGGCTGATCGCCGCGAGAGTCCGGGATGCACCCAGTGCGAGCCCGGCGATCAACTCATCCAGCGGGCGGGCATTCGAGGCGACGGCCAGGTAGACCGCCCGCTCGTCGGCGTCGAGATCATCCGGGACTGGAACTGTCTCGGCTTCGACCTTCGGGGACACCACAGGTTGCGACGATCCCCGGTCGGTCTGCTCGGGGAAGTGCGCCAGCAGGTCTCCCACCTCGAGGAACGGCTCGGCGCCGTCTCGGATCAGCCGGTTCGTGCCGACCGAAGTCCGGCTCGTGATCGGGCCGGGGAGCGCCATCACATCCTTCCCCTG
>JAOUIC010000188.1 GCA_029884275.1 Gemmatimonadota bacterium
CTGCTGCAGCAATGGGAGCCCGACATCTTCATCGACCTCCATACCACCAACGGCAGCTACCACGGATATGCCCTGACCTGGTCGCCGGGGCTCAACCCCAACTCTCCGCCCGCCAACGACTACGTCCGCGACCACTTCCTCCCCACCGTGCAGCAGCGGCTCCGGAAGCGGCACAAGCTCGAGACTTTTCCGTATGGCAACTTCCGCAACCAGGAGCCCGACTCCCTGAAGCTGGGCTGGGAGACCTACGATCCCTTTCCCCGGTACGGCACCAACCTCATGGGAATGAAGGGCCGCCTCGCGATCCTGAGCGAGGGCTACAGCAACGACCCGTTCCCGCGGCGGATCGAGGCCACCTACCTCTTCCTCAGGGAGATCCTCTCCCTCGCCGCGGAGGAGCGCGCCGCCGTGAAACGAGTGGTGGCGGCCTCCGCCGCGTGGCGGCCCGATTCCGTCACGATCCAGTCGGTGCTCGCCTCCCCGACCGAGCGGCCCGTGATTGCCGAGATCACCGAGGCGTCCGGGGATGGCAGCCACGGCTTCGCCCAGCGGCGCCGCAGCGGCGTCTTCCGGACCGTCCGGATGCCGGTGTTCGACCGCTTCACATCCCGCGTCAGCGTGGCGCGGCCGTCCGCCTACCTGCTGCCGCCACAGCACTCCCACCTGGTGGCCCTCCTGCGGGCGCAGGGGGTGATCGTCGGCCGGCTCGATGCTTCCTGGGAGGGGGCGGCCGAGTCGTTCACGGTGGACAGCGTGACGGTGGCCCGCTTCGTCTTCGAGGGGCACCGGATGGTCTCGGTCGCGGGCGGGTGGCAGGGGCGCCAGCTGCATGCCGAACCGGGCTGGTTCGTGGTTTCCACCGACCAGCGGCTCGGAGTCCTCGCCAGCTACCTGCTGGAGCCGGCCTCGGAGGACGGCTTCGCGACCTGGAATCTTCTCGATCGCGACCTCCGTCGAGGCGGTCAGGCGCCGGTGCACCGGGTCCGAACCCCCATTCTCACCCCAGCCACACTGGTCGAATGACTCCCGCTCCCGGTTCCCGCGCTCCGGCCTTCACGCTCCCGGATCAGGACGGCAGGCGGATCTCGCTCAGAGGCTTCACGGGCCATCGGGTTGTGCTCTACTTCTATCCCAGGGACGACACCAGCGGCTGCACCATCGAAGCGTGCGAGTTCCGGAGCCAATGGAGGAAGGTGCAGGCCGAAGGCGCGGTGATCCTCGGCGTCTCGCCGGACAGTCCGGCGTCGCATGCGAAGTTCCGCCGGAAATACCGGCTTCCGTTCACCCTGCTGGCCGACGAGAAGCACGTCGTGGCGATGAAGTACGGCGTCTGGGCCAGAAAGAGCCTGTACGGGCGGAGCTACATGGGCATCCTGCGCACCACCTTTCTGATAGACGAACGGGGCCGGATCGCAGCGGTGTTCGAGCGGGTGAAGCCCCTGGGTCACGCCACGGAGGTGCTGGCGGCCCTCCGGGGCGGGGCGGCCCATCCGTGACCCGACTACAGCCGGGGCCCGTCGGCGCTTATTCTTCCACCCCTATGCGCATCCTTACCTCCGGTTTCCTGGTGCTGGCGCTCGCCGCCTGCGCGCGCGGCGCCCAGACCAGCGGGCCCTCGACCACCTACGTTCCCGCCGAACCGGGGGAACGTCATCTGACCAACATCCGGCAGCTGACCGTCGGCGGCAACAACGCGGAGGCGTATTTTTCCGCGTCCGGGAAGCAGCTGATCTTCCAGCGGCAGAACGAGGTGGATGCCGGCTGCGACCAGCAGTACATCATGAACATCGACGGGTCCGGCCAGCGGCGGATTTCCAACGGGCTCGGCCGGACCACCTGCGGCGCCTTCTACGCCGGCGACAAGCGGGTGCTGTACAGTTCCACGTTCGCCCACGATACCGCCTGCCCCGCCCCCCCCGACCGGTCTGCCGGGTACGTCTGGCCCCTCGGCCACCTCGAGATCTACACCTCGAAGCCCGACGGCTCCGACCTCCGGCCGCTCACCAGCAATGGTGCGTACAACGCCGAGGCGACCCTCTCGCCGGATGGGGGGCGGATCCTCTTCACCAGCACGCGCGACGGCGACATCGAGCTGTACACCATGAACGTGGACGGGAGCGACGTTCGCCGGATCACCAACCGGGTCGGGTACGATGGCGGCGCCTGGTTTTCCCCCGATGGGAAGCGGATCGTGTGGCGGGCGGCCTATCCGAAGACCGCGGCCGACACCGCAGACTACCTCGGCCTGCTCAACCGCCGCCTGGTGCGGCCCGCGCGGGTGGAGGTCTGGGTGGCGGACGGCGACGGGCGGAACCCGCAGCAGGTGACGTCGCTCGGCGGGGCGAACTTCGCGCCGATCTTCACGCCCGACGGGAAGAAGATCATCTTCTCGTCCAACTTCGAGCAGCCCCGGAGCGGGAACTTCGATCTCTACCTCATCAACCCGGACGGCACCGGGCTGGAGAAGATCACCACCCACGGCGACTTCGATTCCTTCCCCATGTTCAGCCCTGATGGGCGCAAGCTGGTGTGGGCATCGAACCGGAACAAGCAGGTCGAGGGAGAAACCAACATCTTCATCGCGGACTGGGTGGAGTGAGGGCCGCGCCGCCGGACGGCCAGGCCCCGACTGCTCCGGTGACCCCGGAGACCGCCGAAGCATCCTCCCCGTCCGGCGCCCAGGTCCTGTGGGAGTGGGTCAAGTCGATCGTCTTCGCGGTCGCCGCCTGGCTGCTGCTCCGCACCTTCCTCATCGAGGCCTTCAAGATTCCCTCCGGCAGCATGGAGAACACCCTGCTCGTCGGGGACCACCTGTTCGCCAACAAGGCGGTCTACGGCGCGCAGGTGCCGTTCACCAGGATCCGCACTCCCGCCTTCCGGGAGCCGGAGCGGAACGACCTGCTGGTGTTCGATTCCGTGGAGGAAGAGGGGCTGAAGGTGGTCAAGCGGCTGATCGGCCTTCCGGGGGACACCCTGGCCATGAAGGGCGGCCGGCTCCACCGCAACGGCGTGCCGGTGGACGAGCCCTACGTGCGGCATGACAACCCGACGCTCTCCGAGGGGCCCCAGAACCGCGCCAAGATGCGGGCCTGGCAGATTCGGCACCTCGCCGGCGCCGATTCGGAGAGCTATAACCCCGACCTGCAGGAATGGGGGCCGATCGTCGTGCCTCCCGACTCGTTCTTCATGATGGGCGACAACCGGGACATCTCGTACGACAGCCGCTACTGGGGGTTCCTGCCGCGCAGCAGCGTCCGGGGGACCCCTCTGATCATCTACTACAGCTACGACCCCGGCAGCTGGCGGGCGCTGCCGCCGCTCACCGCCATCCGCTGGGGTCGTTTCTTCTCGCGGCCGCAGTAATCCCCAAGGACCAGGGGAAACGGCGTCAGCCTTGCCGGGGGTCCTCTGGGAGGGACAGCGAGGCCCGCACGAGGTACGAGGCGACGCGACCGCAGTTCCGGCATGTCAGGGTGACTCGCCCGGAAGGTTCATCGTGATCACGGGGCTGGCGCTGGACACTGGAGCCGCTGCAGGAAGGGCAGACCAGCGCCTTGCGGTCCCGGTCGGCAGAGATGAGGACCAGCGCTTCCGCGGCACGATATTCCTTGATCCCGCGACGTCCCACGGGCCGCCCTTCTGGCGGGGGACTCCGGCCCCGTCCTCCGGCCAGCCGGCCCGCCTGAGTCCAATCTACGGCCCCGGGGTCGCCCGTCAATTTGCTCCCCTCTTCCCAACTCCCGGGCCGCCCGTACATTGGGTTCAGTTCCCGTTACCCGGGGTCATCATGATCGCTACCCGTTGGATCGCCGCTCTGGCGGCAGGCGTTTCGCTGGCGGGCTGTGGCGCTGGCCCGCCCCCGGCGGGTCCCGCACCGCAGGAGATCCCGGCGCTCGAGGCCGAGAGCCAGCAGCATCCCGGTGATGCCGAGCGCATGACCCGGCTCGGCGTGGCCTATTTCGAGGCGGGCCAGTTCGAGCGCGCCCGCGACGTGCTGCGTAGCTCGCTGGTGATCAACGCCCGCCAGTATTCCACCCATGTGTATCTCGGCCTGGCGTACGAGGAGCTCGCCGCGTTCGACTCGGCGCGGGCCGGGTTCGTGGCGGCCCGGGAATTGGCGAGTGACAGCCGACAGCGTGATGAGATTGACGGCCATCTCAACCTGTTGACGCGCCGCGAGCTGCAGTTCGCCGCGAAGCAGGCGATTGCGCAGGAGTCGACCCTGTCCACAGCGCCGCCGCGGCCGAACACCGTGGCGGTCTTCCCGTTCCGGTACAGCGGCTCGAATCCCGACCTCCAGCCACTCGGGCGCGGGCTCACCCACCTCATGATCACCGACCTCGCCAAGGTCGGGCGGCTCACCCTCCTCGAGCGCGAGCAGGTCCAGGCCCTGGTCGACGAGCTGGCGCTGAGCGAGGATGGGCGAGTGAATCCCGCCACCGGGGCCCGGTCGGGCCGGCTGCTCAGGGCTTCCGAGGTGGTCCAGGGCTCGGTGCAGGAGGGGGCCAACCAGAACCAGATCCAGCTCGATGCCGCCGTGGTCAGCGCCACCAATGCCTCGGTGCTCGCCACCGGGCAGGCGGCGGATCAGCTGCAGCAGCTGTTCAGCCTCCAGAAGGCGGTGCTGTTCCGGCTGCTGGAGCAGCTGCAGATCCCGCTCAGTCCCGCCGAGCGGCGCGCCCTGAGCGAGCGGCCCACCGCGGACCTGCAGGCCTTCCTCGCCTTCAGCCGCGGGCTGGAGGCC
>JAOUIC010000189.1 GCA_029884275.1 Gemmatimonadota bacterium
TCGGGAACCGGGATCAGGATCTCGGTGGAACCCTCGGTCTGCCGTTCGGCCGCTTCCCGCAGCTCCTCGAATCGCGCGATGCGGGCCTTGCTCTTGGCCTGGCGCGCCCTGGGGGACATCCGGACCCATTCCAGCTCGTGTTGCAGGGTCCGCTGGCGGGCGGAGGCCTGCTTCTCCTCGGTGGCAAGCCGTTTCTGTTTCTGCTCCAGCCAGCTGGTGTAGTTGCCCTCCCAGGGGATCCCCTCGCCGCGGTGCAGTTCGAGAATCCACTTGGCCACGTTGTCGAGGAAGTACCGGTCATGGGTGATGGCGACCACCGTGCCGGGAAACTCCTCCAGATGCCGCTCCAGCCAGGCCACCGACTCGGCATCGAGGTGGTTCGTCGGTTCGTCGAGCAGCAGCAGGTCGGGCTGTTCCAGCAGGACGCGGCACAGCGCCACCCGCCGGCGCTCGCCGCCGGAGAGTGTCGCCACGTCGGTATCGCCAGGCGGGAGACGCAGCGCGTCCATCGCCAGATCGACCTTGTGGTCCAGTTCCCAGGCGCCGGCGTGCTCGATCCGGTCCTGAACCCGGGCCTGCTGGTCGAGCAGCTTCTGCATCTCGTCGTCGTCCATCGGCTCGCTGAACCGGGCGGTGATGGCGTTGAACTCGTCGAGCAGGCCCCGGATCTCGCCCAGACCCTCCTCGACGTTGCCCCGCACGTCCTTCGCCGGGTCGAGCTGGGGCTCCTGCGAGACGTACCCGATCTTGATGTTGGGGGCCGGACGGGCCTCGCCCACGAAGTCCTTGTCCACGCCGGCCATGATCCGCAGCAGGGTGGACTTGCCCGAGCCATTCGCCCCGATGACGCCGATCTTGGCGCCGGGGTAGAAGGACAGATAGATGCCCTTGAGGATTTCCTTCGAGGGGGGCACGACCTTCCGGAGGTCGCGCATCGTGAAGATGTATTCGCCGGCCATAGGGCGGGGATAATACCATGGCGCCGGTCGCGTTCGTAGGGGCCGGAGGTATCCGGCCCCTGCGAACGCGAAGGGCGCCCCGACGGGGGCGCCCTTGTGACCGCGGACCGCGGGTGGAGCGCTAGCTGAGGTTCTTGTTCGCGATCTTGGCGAGGTCGAACATGGTGACCTGCGCCTTCTTGAACAGGGGCATCAGCTTGGCGTCGGCGTTGATCGCGCGACGGTTCTTCTTGTCCTGCAGGTTGTGCTTCTTGATGTACTTCCAGAGCGACTTGATGACCTCGGTACGGGGGAGCGGCTTCGAGCCGACGACCTCCGCGAGTGTCGCCGAGGGCTTCATCGGCTTCATGAACGCGGCGTTCGGCTTCCGCTTGCTCTTCGCCTTCTTGGCCTTCTTCGCTGGCGCCTTCTTCTTCTTGGTGGCCATCAGATGCCTCCGTGGGGGGGACAGGGCGCCGGCCCGTGGGCCGGCGAGGGTACTGTGCCACACAAGCTAAGGGGTTCCCCTCCCGAATCAAGAGGGAAATTGCCGTTTTCCCCTCTGGAAACTGGCCCGCGGCAGGGTATTTTCCCTCGACACCCACCCTGGACCGCCCATGCGCCCCCCGGTTGCCGCCACGTTGATCGTCCTGATTCCCCTGCTGTTGACAGAGGGGAATGCGGCCGGCGTGTCCCCCCTGCTCGCCCAGCAGCCGCCGGCGGGCTGCTCCGGCTCGAGCGGACTCCGCCTCCCCGAGGGGTTCTGCGCCATCGAGGTAGCCGAGAGTCTCGGGCGCATTCGCCAGCTGACGGTGCTCCCCAACGGGGACGTCGTCATCGCCTCGAGAGGAGCCGAGGGCGGGCTGACCCTGCTGCGGGATACCACGGGGGATGGGCGGGCCGACGTGCGCCGCCTCCTCCACGGCGAGGGGGGAACCGGCGTCCAGTGGCACGACGGCTGGCTCTATTTCTCCCCCGAGTGGCAGGTGGTGCGGTGGCGCTGGGAACCTGGCACGCTCGAGCCGGGCGGCGCCCCCCAAGTGATCGTCGACGGCCTCCCAACCGGGGGACACGGCGCCAAGACTTTCACCTTTCTCGGCGGCGACAGCCTCGTCGTCAACATCGGGTCCCAGAGTAACAGCTGCCAGCGCGAAGATCGCGGCTACCGCTCACCAGGCCATGATCCCTGTACCGAACTGGAGACTCGGGCAGGCCTCTGGCTCTTCAGCGCCTCGACGCCCGGGCAGACGCAGGCGTCGGGGACCCGCTATGCCACCGGGCTCCGGAACGCCATGGCGCTCGCGGTCGAGCCAGGAAGCGGTCGCCTGTACGCCGCGCCCCATGGTCGCGATCAGCTGACCCAGAACTGGGGCTACAGCGAGGCGCTCGGCGCCGAGTTGCCCTCCGAGGAGTTTGTGCAGGTGAACGCGGGCGATGACTTCGGGTGGCCCTACTGCTACTACGACCATCAGCAGGGCGCGAAGGTGCTGGCGCCGGAGTACGGCGGTGACGGGAAGACCACCGGTCGGTGCGCCGCCGCCCGGAATCCGCTGATCGGGTTTCCCGGCCATTGGGCGCCCATGGCCATGACATTCTACGATGCGGCCCAGTTCCCCGCCCGGTATCGCGGCGGCGTCTTCATCTCCTTCCACGGCTCGTGGAACCGCTCCCCGTTGCCGCAGGAGGGATTTCGCGTGGTCTTCGCCCCCTTCGTGGAGCCGGGCCGGCCGGCGGGAGCCTACGAGACCTTCGCCACCAGCCGGGAGGGTCCCACGCAGTTGAGGCCGAACGGGCTCGCCGTCGGCCCCGATGGATCGCTCTACATTGCGGACGAGCGATCCGGGACGGTCTTCCGGGTCATGGCCATCACGAAGTGATTGCGGGGGGAGCGATGCGAAGTATTCTGACGGCCGCGGCGCTGGTGCTGATGGCGACGCCCGCCGCGGGCCAGGCGCCAACTCCTCTCGCCGTCGGGGCTGAGGCACCGGAGTTCGGCCTTGCGGGAGCGGTGCGCGGCGGCCTGCTGCCCGCCCCGGTCCGGCTCAGCGATCTGCGCGACCAGACTGTCGTCATCGCCTTCTTCTACCGGGCGAGGACCAAGGGCTGAACCATTCAAATGGACGCGTACCGTGATCAGTACGCGACGCTCTTTCGGAATGGCGAGAAGGTGACGCTCCTGGCCGTGAGCACCGACCCGATCGAGGCGCTCGCCTCCTGGGCCCGGGACGCCGATTACCCCTTCGCCTTGCTCAGCGACCCGGACGGAACCGTCGGGAAGGCCTTCGGCGCGTTCGAGCCGAAATACGGCCTCGACAACCGGACGCTGTTCGTGGTGGCGCCGGGCGGGAAGATCAGTTACGTGACCGCGCCGTTCCGGGAACTCGACCCGACCGCGTATACCGAACTCGCCGAGGCGATCGCCGCGACGATGCGTTAGCGGTGCCGGGGTAGGGGCGACGGTAGGGGCCGCATATATGCGGCCCCTACCGTCGCCCCTACACGATGTGTAATACCCTTTCAAGATCCGCCAGCGTGGGCTCGATCTCGACCGGGGGATTCTGCCGCGGCCGTGGGGGATCGGTCTCCCGGTGGTATTCGAGCAGCACCTCCGGGTCTTTCAGAATGTGCCCGGTGAGCACCGCCACGACCCGGTCGTCGCGCGCCATCACTCCGCGTTGACGCAACTGCCGCGCGCCGGCCACGGCGGCCGCGCTGGCCGGCTCGCAGCCGGCGCCGGACCCATCCACCACCGCCTTCGCCTCCAGGATCTCGGCATCGGTCACCGCGGTGACCACCCCGTCGGTGTCACGGATCGAGCGGACCGCGCGGTCCCACGAGGCGGGGTCGCCGATCCGGATGGCGGTCGCGACCGTCTCGGCCGCCACCTTCCGCCGCCGTGCGAATCCCTCCGCAAACCCCGCGGCGAAGGGGCTGGCCCCCTCGGCCTGGACCGCCGCCAGCCGGGGCACGCGGTCGGTGAGCCCCAGCCGGTGTGCCTCCACCAGCGCCATGCCGAAGGCGGCGGTGTTCCCCAGGTTGCCGGCCGGGACCACCACCCAGTCAGGCGCCTCCCAGCCGAGCTGCTCGAGCAGCTCGAACATGATCGTCTTCTGACCCTGGATCCGGAATGGATTGACCGAGTTGAGGAGGTAGACGCCAAGCCGTGCAGAGGCCTCGCGGACCAGGCGCAGGCAGGCATCGAAGTCCCCGCGCACCATCACCGTCCTCGCGCCGTAGGCCAGCGACTGACCCAGCTTGCCGAACGCCACCTTGCCCGCCGGCACGACGACGAGCACCGGCAACGCCGCCTGCGCCCCGTACGCGGCGAGTGACGCGGAGGTGTTTCCGGTCGAGGCGCAGGCGAGCGCCGTGACCGCGAGTCGCCGCGCCTGGGTGACCCCGACCGTCATGCCCCGGTCCTTGAACGAGCCGGTCGGGTTGTGGCCTTCGTGCTTCAGGAGGAGATGGTCGAGCCCGGTCCAGCGGCTGACGCCCTCCCGCTGCAGCAGCGGGGTGTTCCCCTCGGGATGCGACACCACATCGTGCTCGACGCCTGGAAGCACCAGTTCGCGGTAGCGCCAGACTCCCGAGCGGTCACAGGGTGCGGCCGAGGCCATCCGGGCGGCGAAGAGCCGCCGCAGCGACCGTCCGTCCTCCGCCGGCGGGTCGTGCCGCAGGTCGAGCAACCCGCCGCAGCCGCACTCCATCGCCGGTTCGAGCAGGCCCAGTGTTGCGCCGCAACTCCCGCACACCTGGAGCGAACTCATCTCTCCCCCTCCAGCACCCGCGCCCCG
>JAOUIC010000190.1 GCA_029884275.1 Gemmatimonadota bacterium
GAGAAGAACCCGGAGCCCTCCATGGTACCGCTCCTTTCCCCTAGAATCCGCCGCGCGGGTTGGTGTTGAACACCAGCCCCGAGGCGATCACGAAGACCCACCCGGACTTCTGCACATCGTTGTCGAACCGGTAGGCCAGGTCGAGCCGGGTCGGGTTGGCGTCGGCCGCCCGCGAGGCCGATAGCCTGAGCCCGATCCCCAGGTCGGTACCGGTCCGCTTCGAATCGTAGTGCCACCAGGCGCCGCCATGATCGGCGAACGTCGCGACGCCGACGTCGAGCAGCTTGATCAGGTCCTCGGCCACCTGGTAGCGGTACTCTGCCGTCGCAAAATAGGCACGGTCACCGGTGAAGGCGTGGATCGGGAACGCGCGAGGACCGCTCGCGAAGCCCAGGTCGAATTCCTGGGCCGGCACCGGATCCTTGATCCACCCCATGTCGGCATGGCCGATGAGCATGTGCTTTCGCCACGGCGTCATCACCGCCGTGGCCCCCACCACGACCGAACCCGAGTCGAGCCCCGCGCCGGTGATCAGGCCGTTGGCGCGCACGTCGAACCAGGCGAAGCCACGGCTCACCTGGGTGCCCAGCCTGAGCTGGCCAAGCAGTCCCACGCCGCCATCGTCGTACCCGAACGCCTGGGGAGCGACCCAGGCGCCGAGCCGTGCGAAATTGCTCACATCCACATCCTCGTCCCGTCCGTAGCGCAGAAACCCGCGGGTGACGACGTAGTTGGCCCGGCGCCACTCGAGGAAAGGACCGAAGGTGCCGGTCACCTCCTCATCGGCGATCTTCGCCGGCCACTGGGCGTAGTCGTCGCGCCGGACCTGGGCGGTGACCCCGAGCCGGAGGTAGCCGTTGGTGCTGGCATGGAGGGCCTGCGCCGCCTCGACTCGGCCCAGGAAGTAGTTCCGCCGCAGCGAGTCGCTCGGCGGTCCCAGCCCCTCGCTGAACCGGAGCACCCGCTCGTTGCGCACTTCGAGCAGAGTGAGCAGTCCGCGGCGATCGGAGAGCGAGAAGAACGGGCGGTCGATGGCCAGGGCCCCGCGATCGCCGTCGGTGCGGGATTCGTAGCGGACGCCAAGCGAGACCCGACGGGCGAAGAGCCGGGGCTGCAGGAATTGAAAGTTCCAGCTGTTGCGGTCAGGGGTGTGCCGGTATCGCCCCGCCAGGCGGGTAGCGGTACCGAGGAGATTCCGCTCCACCAGCCCGATCTGCCAGTCGGTCTGGTTTCCCGTGCTCCGGAATCTCCCGTCGAGCTGTGTGGTCCACCCATCCTGCGTTCGGACGTCGACCACGAATCCTCGCGCGGTGGTCGAGGTGTCGATCCGCGCGGTGCGGAACACGCCGATCCGGCGGATGTTCCGGAGCGTCTCCGCGACCTTGGCCGAGTCGTACGCCTCCCCCTCGGCGAAGAGCAACTCACGGCGGACGACGTACTCCGCGCTGGTGATGTGGAGGGTGTTCACCAGCCCCGCCAGCCATCCCTTCGCCTCGGTCGAATCGAACACGTCCCAGCGGTGGACATGGATCCGGGTGATGATCGGCCGGCCCAGCGAATCGTGCTGGGCCACGTAGCCGACCGGCCTGCCGGCGGAGTCGCGCGGCGCGTCCAGGCCGGTGGTATCCGCCGGGGGAAGGCTGTCCTGGGCGCAGAGCGGCGCGGGGAGGAGGAGGACCAGGAGCGCCGCCACCCAGCGAGAGGACGAACGGGAATCGATCATGATGGGGGGAAATCATACAACCAGAGGGGAGGCCGGGGAATCCGTGAGACCCGACGGCCCGGCGCGTCCGGCCGGGCCCCGTCCGGTGATAGCTTTGTCCCATGGCTTCGACCAATCCCCCGACCCCGCCGCCCGGGTACGACCAGCGGACGCTGAAGCGGCTCGCAACGATCCTCCTGGTCGCCGTCCCGCTGCTGATCTTCAGCGCGGCAGAGGGATACGTCCGCCTGACAAGTCCGTACGATGATCTCTGGGCCCTGACCGGTCGGGCGGTCAAGCGGGGCAACGCGGCGGACTGGGCGTTCATCGACGCCTTTTCGGCCTATCGCGGACGGCCCGGGGTGTATCACGGAGACGGAGTGACGAAGACCGTCAACCGGGCAGGGTTCATCTCGACTCCCGAGATCGCGGTCGCCAAGCCGGCCGGTACGATCCGGATCGCCTTCTTCGGCGAATCCTCCACCGCCGGGACGGGTACCCTTCTCTCCGACTCCATCACCTGGCCGTGGCAGGCGGTCGAGCGGCTGCGGAACCATCCCGGGCGCACCGCGAAGCTCGAGTTCCTCAACGCGGCGCTGGGCGGGTTCACCACCTTTGAGTCGTTCGGCCGCTTCTGGAACCGGGTACGGTTCTTCTCTCCCGACATCATCGTGGTGTATCACGGCTGGAACGAGATGTACTACTTCGGGAAGGTGGACGAGATGCCTTCCTGGCGCACGCGGCCGGACGGATCGTGGGGTCTGACCGCCTCGGACCCGGTGATGGTCTACGCGCCGAGGTGGTTCGATGGCCTGCTTCGGCCGTCTCAGTTGCTGACCAAGGCCCGCCTGCGGCTGACAGAGCCCGTCAACGGCGAAGTTGGAAGAGCGGGTCAGATCGGCCGGCCGCTGGAGCGCGATTACGACCACCGCGCCCTGGAGCTGTTCCGCCAGAACCTCAGGATCTTCAAGGCGGCCGCGGGGCTCACCGGCGTGGAACTGCTGGTGGGCAAGCAGGCCACACTGATCGTCCCCGGCCTCCCCGAGTCGGAGCGGGCCCGCGTCAATTACGGATTTCACCACCTCGACCACGACGCCCACGTGGACGCCTTCCGCCAGCTGTACCGCATCATCGACGAGGAACTCCCGGCGGATCATGTGATCGATGTGACCCCCCTCTCCGGTGTGCCGGAAAACTTCTACGACCATATCCACCCCACCCCGCTGGGCGCGGAGCGGACGGCCGCGATCATGG
Organism: Gemmatimonadota bacterium; assembly: GCA_029884275.1. GTDB lineage: Bacteria > Gemmatimonadota > Gemmatimonadetes > Gemmatimonadales > GWC2-71-9 > JADJOM01. The sequence goes on from JAOUIC010000190.1 coordinate 2,957, forward strand.
CGAACGCCATCGAGCCGTATGTGCAGGCGGCCGAGCGACGTCTGGTCGCGGCGACACCGCAACGGCCGTGAGCGGAGCACCACAGGCTCCCGCGCCACGCCGGACAGGAGCGGAGGAGTTTCGCGTCGTGCTGGGACTGGTGCTGCTGGCCTGGGCCGCCATGGCCGTGCTGCAGCTGCTGCTGTTCCTGCGCCCGACCCCGTACGGCACGCCGTACGTCCAGCTGACCCGCCGCTACCTGCCGTTCGCCATCGCCTGGGATCTCTGGGCGGCCGTCATTCCGGCGCTGCCGTTCCTGGCATTCTGGACCTGGCGCTGGAACGAAGCGCCCTCCCGGGCAGGGAGCCGGCGGTCGCACTACGTCCTTCTGGCCCTGCTGGTCCTGACAGCCTTTCTCGACCACGCGGACCACGAGATGATGCGGTTCATGGGCCTGCATCTGTCCTGGTCGGTGATTCGGACGTATGGAAACGTCGCCGTCTGGCCCGAAGACATGTACGCCCTCTTCGCGCGGGACCCGGGCGGCCCCTGGCTGACCTTCCTGATCGCCGCCGTGCTGGTACCTGGCATGGTCTGGGCCGGCCGGCGGCTGATCCGCGACGGGGCGTCGGTGCGCTGGCCGGCCGGCTGGCGCCCCGCAGCCGGTCTGGTCGTGGCGCTGGTGGCGGCGCCTGCCCTGACCCTGCTGCTGGGCAAGGCAAGCAACCGGTGGCGGCGGGCCCAGCCCGCAGTCTTCGGTGTCGTCAGGGAGAGTCTGCGTGTGCGGCGCGCCGGGGCGCCCCCGGCGAACTATGGCGCCTCCGTCAGGGACTATCAGACCGGCTGGCTCGCCGGACAGCGGGCCGGCGACTGGCGCTTCATCGACTCCGCCTTCCCGCTGGTCAGGGCGCCGACCGCGCCAGCCCCGGCGGGGGAGGCTCCGTGGAACGTGATCTTCCTCCAGCTCGAGACCTTCAGGGGCTGGGACACCGGGTTTCTGCGCCCGGACCGGTCGTTCACGCCGACGCCGTTCCTCGACAGCATTGCGAACGATCCGCACAACGCGGCCTGGACCAGGCACCTGAGCTTCGGGCCCGAGACAGTCAACGGGCTCTTTGCCGGACACTGCTCGGTGAAGCCGCACCGGCACTGGTCCCCGACGGCCATGTTCCTCGGCACCAGGTTCGTCTGCCTCCCCGACATGGTCCGCCGGCACGGGTGGCATGCGGCCGTGGTCACCGGGATCGATCCCGACTGGGACTTCCAGACCCCCTGGCTCCGCGCCTGGTACGACGAGGTCTCGCTGCCACCGACCATCGAGCTGCCGGATCGTGAACTCTTCCGCCGGGCGGCCGGCATCGCCCGGCGGCTGGGTGGGGCGGGCCGGCCCTTCTTCCTCACGGTCGTTTCGTACAGCAACCACGTCCCGTTCCGGAGCAGGGAGCCGTCCCTCGACCTGGTCCAGTCCACCCGCCCCGATTCGGCGATCTGGAATACCATGCACTACACGGACGACGTCATCCGCGAGTTCGTGACCGCCATGCGCGGTGAGCCGTGGTTCGATCACACGCTGCTGGTCGTGACCGGCGACCATGGCACCAATCTCGGAGAGCACGACGGCAATGCCGGCCAGCGCAACGGGTGGCGGGAGTCTGTCTGGGTCCCGCTGATCATCGCCGGAAGGCACCCGCGCCTGCCGCGCGGCCACCATGCCGATGTGGCGAGCCTGCTCGACATCGCACCTACGGTAGCGGACCTGCTCGGCATCCGGGACACGGTG
>JAOUIC010000191.1 GCA_029884275.1 Gemmatimonadota bacterium
CACCTCGTCGGTGCCGGCCCTGGTGAGACTCATGTGGTCGTGCAGGATCGCCCAGCGCGATCCCTCGCGGAGATAGACCAGGCTGATCACCCCGCCACCAGCGCCACCGCTCACCCACCGAAACCGGAACCAGGCCAGCGCACTGGCCTCGCCCAGCGGCACGACGTGCACCGAATCGGCGGCCACCCGGGCTGTGCCGGCAGCGTCGAAGAACCGGCGATAGAGCCCCTCGATCGCGTCCCGTCCCTCGGTCGCCTGCCCGTCGCCCATGCTGGTGGGGGGCGTCGCCCGGGCGTACAGGGCAGCCACCGCCTCCGGCTTGTGCCGGTTCAGCAGCCGGATGTAGTTGGCGACTTCGCGACGGACTCCGCGTTCGGGCTCCTGGGAGGAGAGCCCAGCGGGAACCACACCCTGCAGGACGGCGAGGAAGGCGATCAGGCGGAGGGACTTTACAGCGATGCGGCCCAGGGAGTTGGGGGTCACCGCCCCTGCTCAGGCGCGAGGTAGGTCTGAACCCATGCTTCGAGCTGGTGCAGGTCGAGGCCGGCATCCTTGCAGGGGCCGGCGGGGAGCGTCATGGTCAGGCCTAGCACCGGAACTTTCCCCGCCACATCGCGGAGGCCCGTGACCATGTCCCGTTCGCAGGCCACCGCCACCACGGCCCGGGGCCGCCGCTCACGGATCACCCGCCGAGCCAGCTGACCGCGTGTGGCGACGAAGACCGGAACGTCGTACTTGCCCGCGATTCCGAGGACACCGTCGAGCGCGGCGCGGGAGAGGCAGCGGGGGATGAGCAGCAGGAGCTCGCCCGCGCCCACCTTGCGGTTCCGCCGCGACGCGAAGAAGTCATAGACCTTCACCGCGCCATTTTCGACCCAGTCGCGGCGGCCGAAGCGATCCGCCACCCGCGAGGTGAGCGCCATCAGCCAGAGCAGCGGGCCGCGCTCCGCCAGCCGTTCGGGGAGCAGGGGCCGTCCCGCCAGCGTCGATCCGGCCATCAGCAGAAACCAGAGCCAGGTGACCAGCGCAATGCCGCCAAGGGCCAGCCAGACCAGGGCGGGGATCGACGGGTGAAGCCAGGCGAGCCTCGGCGCGAGGAGGAAGAGGACCAGTCCCACCGCGCCGAGCGAGGCCGCGAGCGTGCCCGCACCCCACGCCAGGAAGAGCCCCGGCGCACTGTCGTAGTTCCCTGAATTGGGAAGGGGCTGGCCATCCCATTCGTCCCATTCGTGCCCCAGCCGCCGGTCGACGTCGATGTGAATGAGCTGGGCTCGAGGGGATTCGGACATGGCGGGAAGGCTCCCGCCCTTGCCATTCCTTGTCAAGGGAAGGCCTCCTACCTTACGTGCCGAAATGACCGCTCTCCCTCGTTCCGTGTCTGCCGACCTCCGGGTCCGCGCAGCGTACGCCGAAACCGCCGGCATCTACCGGATCATCCCTCGGGTGGTGGCGGTGCCGGAGGACGTGCAGGACGTGGTCCGTCTCCTCGAGTGGGCGCGCCGGACGGGGACGACAGTGACGCCGCGGGGCGCCGGAAGCGGGATTCCCGGCAACGCACTGGGCACCGGGATGGTCATGGACCTGCGTCAGCGGATGCCGCGCGTGCTCGAAGTCGATGCCGCGGCCAGGACGGCACTGACGTCGGCGAACATCACCCACGCCGAGCTGAACGCGGAGGCGGCGAAGCAGGGCCTTCGACTCCCTCCCGATCCCTCGAGCTCGCAGTGGGCGACGCTGGGAGGGATGGTGGTGTGCAACGCGGCCGGGGCCCGCACGGTCAGGCACGGCCCGGTCAGGCCGTGGGTGCAGGCCCTCGAGATCGTCACGGCGGACGGCGAGGTCGGGTGGATCAGGGCGGAGTCGGCGGGGTCGTCGCCGTCCCTGGCCGCGGTCGGGCGGTTCGATCGGGACGCGGGCCCGGCCATTCAGGCCGCCGCCGACGCCATCCGCGCCCGATTCCCGAGGGTGCGGAAGAACACTGCCGGCTACGCCCTCGATCACTGGCTCGCGTCGGAGAGTCCGGTTGACCTGGTGACCGGCTCGGAGGGCACCCTCGCCATCGTCGTCAGCATCAGGTGGCGGCTGGCGCCGGTGGCGGGCGCGCGGACCGGCCTCCGCGTCGCCCTCCGGTCGCTCGACGACCTCGAGGAGGCGGTGCAGGCCCTGGTGGCGTGTGAGCCGTCGGCGGTCGAGCTGCTGGACGGGACCTTTCTCCGGCTGCTGGAGACCACCGGCCAGGGAGTCACCCTGCCCGGAGCCGACGCGGTGCTGCTGGTCGAGTTCGAGCGTCCGGACGAGGCGGCGGCGCGGCACGCCGTGAACGACGCAGTCCGCGCCGTCACCCACCTGGCGCTCGAGACGGTCACCGCGACGACCCCGGAAGAGGAGCAGCGCATCTGGTCGCTGCGGCATGCGGCGAGCCCGATCCTGGCCCGGCTCCCTGACAGCCGCCGGTCGCTGCAGGTGATCGAGGATGGCTGTGTCCCGCTCCCCCGGCTCGGCGAGTATGTCCGCGCCGTGCGGGACGCGGCGGCGACCGAGGAGATCGAGGTCGTCATCTTCGGGCACGCCGGCGACGGTCACGTGCACGTGAATGCCCTGCCCGACCTGACCCGTCCCGACTGGAGAACCCGGCTGGACCGGCTCTACCGGGAGGTCAGCGGGGCGGTCATCGCGCTCGGTGGCACGCCGAGCGGGGAGCACGGCGACGGCCGCCTGCGGGGAGCCCTGCTCGAGCCGCTGTACGGCGCCGCCATCGTGAACCTCTTCCGAGGGGTGAAGACGGCGTTCGATCCTCTGGGTATCTTGAACCCCGGCGTGAAGCTCGACCCGGCCGCCCAGCCACTCGCGCGGCTGAAGGTCGGCCCTGACGCCGATCCCCTGCCGGATGACATTGCGGCGGGGTTGCGGGAGATCGAGCGGACGGGCGGCTACGCCCGGAGCCGGCTTGCCCTCGCCGGACGCGATCCCGCATGATCCGCTGACCCCTTACCGGGCCCCTACAATGGAAATCATCAACGCCCCCCGCGTCACCCTGATCGCCCGGCCGGAGTTCCTCGAGCCGGACCACCTGCCGGTCCAGTGGAAGGGGGAGTCCACCGACGGCGAGCGCCTGGCCGAATTCGCGGGTCGCATCTGCTACATGAGCCAGAACAACCCGGCCGGGCGGAGCACCGCAGAGTATCTCGCCAACATCCTGCAGCAGGGCCACGGCTCGGTGTTCGAGCATGCGGTCTACGTGGTCCTGATCGAGGGGATCAGCCGCTCGTGCAGCCATGAGCTGGTCCGGCACCGGGCCGGGTTCGGCTACTCCCAGCTCTCCCAGCGATACGTGGACGAGTCCCAGGCGGCGTTCGTCATGCCGCCGGCGGTGATCGGGGATGAGCGGCTGGAGCGGGAGTGGCTGGCACAGGTGGAATCGGCCCAGCAGGCCTACGTCACCGCGGTGGAGCACCTGATGGAGAAGTACGCCTGGGTGAAGGACAAGACGCACCGCCGGAAGATGGCCCGCGAGGCGGCGAGGAGCGTGCTCCCCAACGCCACCGAGGTGAAGATCGTGGTCAGCGCCAACATCCGTGCCTGGCGGACCATGCTGGAACTCCGCCTGGGCGAGGGCGCCGAGCAGGAGATCCGGCGGATGGCCCTCGCCTGCCTCGCCGTGCTTCGGCAGCAGGCGCCGGCCTTCTTCCACGACTTCGAGACCTACGACGCCGGCGACGGGATGGCAGCCGGCCGGGTTGGATTCCACAAGGTTTGACCGGAGCGTGGGCCGTTCGCGGTGAGCGGCTCGCACCTCAAGATGCCGATCAGCGAAAATTGGTCGAAAAAAACTATTGTGCGTTTGACCGCTCTTTCTTAGTTTTATTGGTGCATCTGCTGCACACCGCGCCGGCTCGCTCCAAGTGGGCGGCCTTTTTTTAGAGTTTCGCGGTGACCCGACGCGCAGAGGACCCGCTTGGCAGTTCGCATCGGACTTGCCTTTAACCTGAAGCCAGCTACTTCGGTCCCCGCCCCCGGGGCGAGAGTCGCCAGTTCTCTCGCCCCCTCCAGCCGCGCCCTTCGCTACGACCTGCCCCAGCCTGACCTCTACGCCGAGTGGGATGAGCCGGCGACGATCGACGCCGTCGAGCGCGCCCTGCGTCCGCTCGGCGAGGTGGTCCGGCTGGAGGCCAACGAGGACTTCCCGGCAAACCTCCGGCAGGCTCACCCCGACTTTGTCTTCAACATCGCCGAGGGCCTCTATGGCGCAAATCGCGAGGGTCACATCCCCGCGATCTGCGAGTTCCTCGGGATTCCCTACCTCGCCTCCGATCCGCTGACGCTCTCGCTCGCCCTCCACAAGGGCCGGGCCAAGGAGATCATGCAGATCCGCGGGGTCCCCACCGCGCCGTTCATCATGGCCCGGTCGGTCGCGGACGCCCGCAACTGCCAGCTGCCCTTCCCGCTCTTCGCCAAGCCGGCCTTCGAAGGATCGGGCAAGGGGGTCAGCGTCCGCAGCCTGTGCCAGACCCGGAAGGAGCTGGTCAAGCAGGTGGACTACCTGCTGTCGACCTATGCCGAACCGGTGCTGGTCGAGACCTACCTGCCCGGTGACGAGTTCACCGTGGCCATCCTCGGCAACGGCAAGGAAGCGCGCTGCCTGCCGATCGTGGGCATGCGCTTCCACGGGCTCCCCGAGGGCGCCCCCCCGATCTACGGCTACGAGGCCA
>JAOUIC010000192.1 GCA_029884275.1 Gemmatimonadota bacterium
TCATCTCGACCGCCTGCCCCCGCTGCCAGAACATCCCCGAGCCCGGAGCCCGTTTCTGCCAGGGCTGCGGGATGAACCTGTCCGGCGAGCAGACCCTCACGATGCCGTCGCTGCTCGAGATGATCCGGCAGGCGACGATCGGCGAGTACGAGATACTTGGCGAGATCGGCCAGGGCGGCATGGCCACGGTCTTCCTGGCGCACGAGATCGCGCTCGACCGCAAGGTGGCGATCAAGGTGATGTCCCCCCAGCAGGTGCACGGCAAGGAGGCCATCGAGCGGTTCAAGCGCGAGGCCCGCACCGCGGCCAACCTGAATCATCCTCACATCATCCCGATTTACGCCGTTCGGGACGTGGATCCGCTGCTGTTCATGGTCATGAAGTTCGTGAACGGGCGATCGCTCGACACCATTCTCCGCGACACCGGACCGCTGTCATTCCCCATGATCCGGACGATTCTGGCCGATGTTTCCTCCGCGCTGGACTACGCCCATCGTCAGGGCGTGGTGCACCGCGACATCAAGCCGGGCAACATCCTGCTCGATGACGAGGGATTCGCGTTCATCACCGACTTCGGCATCGCCAAGGCGGCCAAGGGCGAGAACCTGACCCGCACCGGAACGACCGTCGGCACGCCCAGCTACCTGTCGCCCGAGGCCTGCTCGGGGCTGCCGACCGGGCCGGCGGCGGACCAGTACTCGCTCGGCATCGTGGGGTACGAGATGGTCACCGGGCTCTTGCCGTTCACCGCGGAGTCCAGCCTCGGCATGATGTACGCCCAGGTGCACAACCCGCCCCGGCCCACCGAGGATTTCCGCCCCGATTGCCCCCCCGACCTGCTCGACTCGCTCGACCGGATGCTGGAGAAGCAGCCGGAGGACCGCTTCGCCAACCTCAAGGAAGCGGCCCTGGCGCTGGGCGGGACAGCGGAGGACGCGGCGGCCCGCGAGGGTATCCGGACCCACATCGGCCTGCTCGCGCTCCCACCCGGCAGCCCGGGGGCCGCGGGCACGGTGCGCACGCCGCGGAGCCCCACGCCCTCCCTGGGTTCGTCGGGAACGCGCCGCCGCCCCCGGCGGAAGAACTTCACCCCAGTCTGGATCGCGGGGGGTGTCGTCCTCACGGTCGTCAGTGTGACCGTGACCTGGCTGGCAGTCCGGCCGGCCGTGCCGGTGCCCGTCGCGATTGACTCCCTGGCCGCCGCCGCCGACTCCGCGGCGATGCGCGCCGACAGCACCCTCCTGGTCGCCCGGGGGGCGGCGGAGTTCGCCCGCGACCGGGCCGTGGCGGCGGGGGCGCCCGCGGCAGCGCTTGCGCGGGGGGATTCCATGCGGACGGCGGCCGACTCCCTGGCGGGCCAGGGACGGAAGGCCGAGGCCGCGATGCTCCTGGCCCAGGCCGCTGGGCTGTGGAGCGCGGCGGAACGCGTCCCCGTGAGGGCCGCGCCCGCGCCCCGCACCACCTCCAGCCAGCCCGCACCGCAATCCACCGAAGCCGCGACTACCCCGGTGGCCGCGCCGAGTGCCGCGGCCGCGGCGGCAAAACCGCCGAGTGACTCGGCGCAGATCGCCGGGTTCTTCGCGAGCATGAAGCAGGCGGTGGAGGCGCGCCAGATGGGCGTGGTCAGCGAACTGTTCCCCAACATGACCGACAAGGACGCCAAGAACTGGCGCAATCTCTTCCGGGACGACAAGGTCGAGTCCGTCACGGCGACATACGACCTCCGCGGTGTGACAGAAACCACACCGGGCACCATCGAGGCGACCGTCTTCGAGGAAGTGAACGCGCTCAAAACCAACGGGAAGCTCGAGACCAAGCAGAGTGGGATGCGGCGCTATATCTTCACCCACGGCCCCGCGGGATGGCGGCCCATCCGGTACGAAAAGGCCGGCTGATGAGTGCGCCCTTCCATCTTGCCTTTCCGGTACACGATCTCGAGGAGGCACGGCGCTTCTATGGCGGGCTGCTGGGCTGCGGGGAGGGCCGGAGTTCCGACCAGTGGGTGGATTTCGACTTCTACGGGCACCAGGTCGTGGCGCACCTCGCCCCGCCGGAACTCCGCCCCGCCGCCGAAAACGTGGTTGACGGCAAGCAGGTCCCGGTGCGGCACTTCGGGGTGATCCTGGGGTGGGAGGACTGGCACCTGCTGGCAGATCGGCTGCGGGCCGCGGGTATCCGGTTCATCATCGAGCCTGGCATCCGGTTCGCGGGCCAGGTGGGAGAACAGGCCACGATGTTCCTGCTCGATCCCTCGGGGAACGCACTCGAGTTCAAGAGCTTCCGCGACCCGTCCCGCATCTTCGCGAAGTAACCGCGCCCCGCCAGCGCGGGCTCAGGCGCTCCGGCCCAACCCCTCCGCCACCCGCCGGACCAGCTCCTCCGCCGTGAAGGGCTTCTGCAGCAGGGCGGCATCGAGCGCCGCGATGCCCGACTGCTGCGTCGCCCCCGAGGTGTAGCCGGAGAGGAAGAGCACCGGGAGTGCGGGAATCTCGGCCCGCAGGCGCGAGGCCAGTTCGACGCCGCTGATCCCCGGAAGCATGATTGCGCTCACCAGCATGTCGGGCCTCCCGCCCGAACCGGTGACGCAGGCCATCGCAGGTTCCGCGCCAAGCGCGGGGACGACGGTGCAGCCGGCAGCCGACAAAGCCCGCGCCGCGAGATCCAGGTTGGCCTGGTCGCTCTCCGCCACGACGATGGTGGCCCCATCGAGGCGGAGAGCCGGGGCAGACTGAGCCGGCATCGACACCACCGGGAGGAAGATCCCGAGGCGGACGCCACCCTTCGCCGCGGCATGCGTCACGATCTCGCCGCCGCTCTGCTTCACGATCCCGTGGGCGCTGGAGAGCGCCAGCCCGCTCCCCCGCCCAGCCTGGGTGGCGCTGAAGAACGGCTCGAGCAGGCGGCCCTGGGCCATCTCCGCCAGGTCACGGCCGGAATGTTCGATCTCCAGCATGGCGCCCAGCTCCGGGCGGGACGCCACCCCGTACGCTTCCCGGATCTGATCGTCCACCGGCATGGTGCGGATCGCCAGGGAGCCGCCCAGCGGCATCGATTCCCTCGCATCGAACACCAGGTCGAGCACGACCTGGGTCATCCACTGCCGGTCCACGAACACCACGTCCTCGCCGGGCCGACGCTCGATCGTCACGTGCACCGTCGGGCCGAGCAGCGGCTCCAGTTCCTCCCTCAGGGCGGCGACGATCTCGCCGAGTCGCACGGCCTCGGGCTGCAGCACCTGCCGCTGGCTGAAGGAAAGCAGCCGGGCGGTAAGCAGCGACCCCCGGCTGGCGGCGCGGTCGACCTGCTCGAGTGCGTCGCGGGCCAACCCCGAGAAGGATCCCTGGTGCAGCAACGTGCGGCTGTTGCTCCGGATCGTGGTGAGGATGTTCTCGAAATCCCGCGCGATGCCGCCGCTGAGCCGCCCGACCGCCTCCAGGCGCTGCGCCTGCTGCAGCTGTTCCTCGCTCTGGCGGAGGGCCTCCTGGGCCGCGATACGCTCGCGCATTTCGGCGCCCAGTTGCCGGTGCGCGGCGGTCAGCTGGCCGGTGCGGAGGTCCGCCGCCCGGAGCAGGCTCGCCGACAGCCCCAGCAGCACGCCCAGCAGCGTCCCGGCGGTGAGCACGACGATCGGCACCGCCGAACGCACCGTCGCCAGCGCTTCGGCCCGCGGCCAGACCCGGACATCCGAGAGAACCGACCCGACCGGGACAACGGCGGTCTGGGTCCAGACCTGGGTACCGAGGCTCCCCGGCGTCACCCGCCGGTGGAGCGATAGCTGACCCGCCTGCACCGTCACGTCATACAGCGGATAGACTCCGCCGAGTGCCGACTCGAGCCAGGGATCTGCGCCGGTGGTGAGCCAGAGGTACCCCGTGATCCCGCCGCCGCCGTGAACCGGCGTGATCACGCCCAGCGCCGGGTCACCGGTGGAGGAGGATGGCTCCAGTCTCGCCACGGAGGCGGACCGTGCCCGATCCACGAGGGCCGCCTCGGGCCACGCACCGGTGTCGGCGGACGCGCCATCGCCCGCGCGGCCGAGCCACCGGCGAGATCCCCTCGGGTCGATCCAACCGAGCGCCTGGGCTCCCGGCAGAACGTCGAGCATCGCCCGGGCGGCTTCCTCGCTGGCGTCGGAGCGGAGACCAGGCCAGACGCGCGCCAGGCCCTCCATGGCCGCGACCCGCTGCTGTAAGTCGCGGCCGATCCGGTCTGCGAAGGCCTGCGCGGCCAACTGCACGGCGTCACGCACCCGCTGCCGGTCGTTGGCCCTGAGCCCCTGGGCCAGCGTGATGGCCGCCCCCGTGACCAGCAGCGCGATCATCAGCGGAACCCGGTTCTGGCGCCGCTCCTCGCTGTCTCCACTGGCTCGCCACGCGGTGACCGTGAGCACGGTGCCGAGCAGCGCGACACCCATGGCGCTGTGGATCGCCATCTGGGGTGCGATCGAGACCAGCCCGTGGCCATTGGTGACCGACAGGAAGGCGAGCACGTCAACCAGCGCGATGGACGCCGCCGCGGACCCGAGCTGCGCTGCGCCGAAGCGCGCGACGGGACGCGACCGGAACGAAACCGCCGACAATCCGACCCCGGCGAGGAACAGCGTGAGCGCCAGATTGGGCGAGGCTCGGGTGCCGGCCCCGTCGGCCAGCGGCCCCGTGGGCATGAAGAGGATGGTGTCGAGCTCGGGCAGCAGCTCGGCGGTGTGCTG